>DASTQT010000270.1:0-4033 GCA_035761605.1 Agromyces sp.
GTCGACGCCGGCAAGATCTCGCGTGCCCGCGAGCTCGAGTCGATCGGCTTCCTCCAGCTCACGCTCGCCGTGCAGGAGAAGGTCGGCTGGAACGCCGGCGTCGCGCTCGTCGCCTGAGCCGCCCTCGCCCGATCCCGCCCCCACGCACGACGCGCCCCGGAGCCCCAGGCCCGGGGCGCGTCGGTGCGTCGGGAGTGTCAACCCGTTGACGCCGCCGCCACCGCGGAGGAACGTGGGGATCACCCGGGCGAACGGCGCCGAGACTCGGCGGCCGGCGCCCGACGGAGGAGGAACACGAGCAATGAGCGACCCGCTGAACCCGTGGGAGGACTCGGACCGGCTCCAGCCTGCCGGGGACCTCAACCCGGACACGCCCGACCTGACCGGCACGATCAACACGGTCGGGGGTGGGCTCGGCGCCGGCGGCCACGGCGACGCCGTGCTGAGCCCCGACACCGCCGAGCGCGAGGCCGCCGATGCGCAGCAGGCCGCGGCCGGCGGCGTCGGTGACACCGGATCGGCGCCCGCTCCCGGCGGCACCGCCGACGCCGACCCCGCACCTGACGCGAACGACCTCGAGGCCGACAACGAGGTCGAGCGCGAGACGATCGAGACCGTCGACCCGGCGAACCCGCCGGCCTGACGACGCCCCGACCACCGACCACCGGCCACTGGCGCGGCCGTCGGGCGCGGGCCGTTCGGCCCGCGCCCGCGGCGTGCGACGGGGCTAGCGTGACGACGTGGACTGGGCCGCCTGGTTCTCCTGGTTCGACGCACGCGATTCCGACCTCGCGCGCGAGGTGCTGCAGCGCGGCATCGCGGCCCTGTTCCTCGTCGCCTTCCTGTCGACCCTGAACCAGTTCCGGCCGCTGCTCGGCGAGCGCGGCCTGCTCCCGGTGCCCGACCTGCTCGACGCGGTCCGCGCGGCCGAGGACCGCCTCCGCGAACGCGAGCAGCGCGCCGGTGAGAAGGTGAGCCCGTGGCGCCGCACGCGCCGTCGGGGATACCTCGGTCCCACGATCTTCCGCCGCTGGGGGTACAGCGACGCCAAGCTCGTCGGCGTGTGCGTCGCAGGGCTCGTGCTCGCGGCATCCGTCGTCGTCGGGCTGCCCCAGCTCGGCCCGCCGTGGGTGCCGATGCTCGCGTTCCTCGCGCTGTGGGGCCTGTACCTGTCGATCGCGAGCGTCGGGCAGACCTTCTACGGCTTCGGCTGGGAGATGCTGCTCTGCGAGGCCGGCTTCCTCGTCGCGTTCCTCGGCTCGCGCGAGGTGCCGCCGCCGCTGCCGACCATCGTGCTCGTCTGGTGGCTCGTGTTCCGCCTCGAGTTCGGCGCGGGCATGATCAAGATCCGCGGCGACAGCGCATGGCGCGACCTCACGGCGCTCTACTACCACCACGAGACCCAGCCGATGCCGGGGCCGCTCAGCCGCCAGGCGCACCTCCTGCCGAAGTGGTTCCACCGGTTCGAGGTGCTCGGCAACCACTTCGCGCAGCTGATCGTGCCGTTCCTGCTCTTCGCGCCCCAGCCCGTGCGCACGATCGCCGCGACCGTGATCATCGCGACGCAGCTCTGGCTCGTCGTCACCGGCAACTTCGCGTGGCTGAACTGGATCACGATCGTGCTCGCGTTCGGTGCCGTCGGCGACTCGGCGGTCCAGTGGCTGTTCCCGTGGCTGCCGCTCGAGGCGATCGAGGCGCCGCCGGATGCCACGAGCCCGCCGTGGTGGATCGCGATCGTGCTGCTCGTCACGGCGCTGATCCTCTGGCTCAGCCGCCATCCGCTCATGAACCTCTTCTCGAAGCGGCAGCTCATGAACGCGTCGTTCGACCGGTTCATGCTCGTCAACGCCTACGGCGCGTTCGGCTCGGTCACGAGGCAGCGGGTCGAGGTGATCGTCGAAGGCACCGCCGACGACCCTCGCGACGCCGGCGCCGAGTGGCGCGAATACGGCTTCAAGGGCAAGCCCGGCGACGCGAGGCGCATCCCGCGGCAGTACGCGCCGTACCACCTGCGCCTCGACTGGCTCATGTGGTTCCTGCCGCTCGGCCGCATCGAGGAGACCTGGTTCCTCAGGTTCCTCGAGCAGCTGCTCGAAGCGGATGCCGCGACGCTGAAGCTGCTCGCCGACGACCCGTTCCACGGTGAGCGTCCCGTCGCGGTCCGCGCCCGCACGGAGCTGTACACCTTCGCGACCCGTGAGGAGCACCGCCGGACGGGGAACGTGTGGATGCGCCATCCGCTCGGCACGCCCATCCCGCCGATCATGCTCGCCCCCTCGCGTACGGAGTGACCTCGGGGCTCGGAGAGAATGGTCCGCATGGACTTCTCTCTCGAGTTCACGCCCGATCTGCTGGTCGTGTTCCTCACCCTGTTCGTGCTCGAGGTCGTGCTCGGCGTCGACAACGTCATCTTCATCTCGATCCTCGCGTCCAAGCTGCCCGTCGAGCAGCAGGCGAAGGCCCGCAACCTCGGGCTCACGCTCGCGATGCTCATGCGCGTCGGCCTGGTGTTCGCCGCGGCGTGGATCATCACGCTCAAGCAGGACCTGTTCGAGCTCTGGGGAATGGGCTTCTCGGGCCGCGACCTGATCCTCATCGCGGGCGGCATCTTCCTCGTCTACAAGGCCGTCACCGAGATCCACCACAAGCTCGAGGGCGAGGAGGAGCACGCGACGGGCGCCGGCACCGCCACGTTCGGCGCGGTGATCGCGCAGATCCTGGCCCTCGACCTCGTGTTCTCGCTCGACTCGGTCATCACGGCGGTCGGCATGACCGAGAACATGATCGTGATCATCACGGTCGTGGTGCTCTCGTTCGGCCTCATGCTCGTCGCAGCGCGCTACATCTTCAATTTCGTCAACAAGCACCCCACCGTGAAGATGCTCGCGCTGTCGTTCCTCCTGCTCATCGGCGTGTTCCTCGTCGCCGACGGCTTCGGCGTGAAGATCGACAAGGCGCTCATCTACGTGCCGATGGCGTTCGCGATCTTCGTCGAGGCGCTCAACCTCGCGGCGGCCGCGCGCCGGAGGAAGCGCGCCGCGGCCGTGCCGGCCGAGCCGGTCCGCCTGCACCAGCAGTTCGTCGACGACACGGGAACCGTCAAGGAGGTCCAGCCGGTCGACTGACGGACGGTCGGTCCGAGGGGCGGATGGCGCGTGCCATCCGCCCCTCGCGGCGCAGCCCGCCTGGGCGGTCAGGCGCCGCGCAGGTACTCGAGCTGGGCGCGAACGGATGCCTCGGCCGCGCCCCGCACGGACGGGTCGACGTCGGCGTACACGTCGTCGGTCACGGCCTCGGCGGTCGCGTCGGCGCCGAGTCGGCCGAGCGCGTCGCGGATCTGGCCGAGCCGCTCGGCGCGGTGCGCGAGATACGCGTCGCAGATCGCGGCGAGGTCGGGCAGCACCGGACCGTGACCGGGCAGGACGGTGATCGGGCGTGCGGCGCCGAGCGCCCGCAGGCGTTCGAGCGCGCCGAGGTAGGGGCCGAGCGCACCGTCGGGGTGGGCGATGATCGTCGTGCCGCGGCCGAGCACCGTGTCGCCCGTGAAGACGGCGACGGGCGCGGTGGCGGCGGCCGCGCCATCCGTGCCCTCGGTGCCCTCGCGACCCGCGAGGGCGAAGCACGCCGAGTCGGACGTGTGGCCCGGCGTCGCGAGCACGTCGAGCACGACGCCGCCCGCCGCGATGCGCTCGCCGTCGGCGAGCGGGGCGGCGCCGCGGCACCACGTGGGATCCACGGCTCGGACCGGCGCGCCCGTGAGCTCGGCGAAGGCGTCGACCGCCTCGGTGTGGTCGGGGTGGCGATGGGTGATGAGCACCAGCTCGACGCCGCCCTCGGCGAGGCGCGCGAGGTGCGCGGCATCCGTCGGCCCCGGGTCGATCACGACCGATGCGCGTGCGCCGGGCCCGCGGAGCACCCACGAGTTCGTGCCGTCCAGGGTCATCGGCCCGGGGTTGGGCGCACGCACCAGCGTCACGCCATCGGGCAGCGGGGGAGCGTCGGCGGTCTCGGCCACCTCGGCAGTGTACCGACC
>DASTQT010000271.1:0-22338 GCA_035761605.1 Agromyces sp.
CGCATCAGCGCCGACATCCCGGTCGCGACGACCGCCCTGGTGATGTTCCCCGACGGCACCCGCGTCGACGCCGGCCCCGGCCGGTTCGATGCGCGCCGCCCGATGCCCCATCAGGTGCCCGCACTCGCCGACGCGAGCTGACCTGCCCACCGCACCCCAGCACCGATTCCGACCAGACACTCACCGAGAGGACACGACGATGACGACCTTCCCCCATGGCTTCCTCTGGGGCGCGGCGACCGCCGGCCACCAGATCGAGGGCAACAACGTCAACAGCGACTGGTGGGCGCGCGAGCAGACCATGCCCGGCATGGACCTCTCCGGCGACGCCTGCGACAGCTACCACCGCTACCGCGAGGACATCGACCTGCTCGCCGATGCCGGGCTCACCTCGTACCGCTTCAGCCTCGAGTGGTCGCGGATCGAGCCGGTACGCGGCCGCTTCTCGAGGGCCGAGCTCGCGCACTACCGCCGCATGATCGAGTACTGCCACGAGCGCGGCGTCACGCCCGTCGTCACCCTGCAGCACTTCACCACGCCGCAGTGGTTCTCCGAGACCGGCGGCTGGTCCTCGCCCGAGGCATCCGACATGTTCTGCCGGTACGTCGAGCAGGCCTGCACGATCCTCGACGGCGTCGAGTGGGTCGCGACCATGAACGAGCCCAACATGCAGGCGGCGATCATGACGGCGATGCAGCGGATGGCGCAGGCCGGCGGCCAGTGGCAGAGCCCGACCGTCGAGGCGGAGTTCGACAGCGACCAGGAGCGCGAACAGGCGGCCCGGAACGACTTCCTCGCCTACGCCGACCCGGCGATCAGCCGCACCTTCGTCGCGATCCACCACGCCGCACGCGAGATCGTCCGGCGGCGTACGGACGCGAAGGTCGGCTGGACGATCGCGGCCGGCGCGCTCACCGCGGCGCCCGGCGGCGAGGAGAAGCTCCTCGAGATCCGCCACGGCAAGGAGGACGTCTACTGGGAGGGCAGCCGCGGCGACGATTGGGCCGGTGTACAGGCCTACTCCAGCCAGGAGGTCGACGCGCGCGGCCTCGTGCCGCACCCCCAGGCGCCCGACAACACGCTCGTCGGTACGTCGTATCGACCCGACGCGCTCGCCATGGCGGTGCGCCACGCGTGGGAGGTCACCGGCGGCGTCCCCATCGTCGTCACCGAGAACGGCATCGCGACCGCCGACGACCGCCAGCGCGTCCGCTACACCGAGGAGGCACTGCAGGGACTGCTCGGCGCGATCGCCGACGGCATCGACGTACGCGGGTACCTGCACTGGTCCCTGCTCGACAACTTCGAGTGGGGTCACTGGGAGCCCACGTTCGGGCTCGTGGCGGTCGACCGCGAGACGTTCGCGCGCACGCCCAAGCCCAGCCTCGCGTGGCTGGGGTCGGTCGCGCAGCGCAACGCGCTCCTCGTCGAGGCGGCGGCATGAGCTTCCCGTTCGCCGACGTCTCCGCGCACCCGCTGAACGACCTGCTCTCGCTCCGCGGCCGTCGAGCCGTCGTCACCGGCGGCGCCCAGGGGCTCGGAAAGGCGATCGCGCTGCGGCTCGCCGAGGCGGGCGCGGATGTCGCCATCGCCGACGTCGACGCGGAGGGTGCGGCGGCGGCCCGGATCGATGTCGCCGAGCGAAGCGGCAGTCGCACGATCGGCGTGCGGATGGACGTCGCCGACTCGGCCTCGGTCGAGGAGGGTGCCCACCACATCGTCGAGGCCCTCGGCGGCATCGACATCTGGGTCAACAACGCCGGCGTCTTCCCCAGCGCGACGGTCGTCGAGATGAGCGACGAGCTCTGGGATCACGTGTTCGCGGTGAACACCCGCGGAGTGCGCAACGGCGCCCGGCAAGCGGCCCAGCGGATGTCGGGGGGCGGCGTCATCGTCAACGTGGTGTCCACCGCGGGATTCCGGGGCACGGCACCGGGGCTGTCGGCCTACGTCGGATCGAAGCATGCCGTCAGGGGATTGACCAGGCAGTTGGCGCTCGAGCTCGCGCCGCGTGGCATCCGAGTGCTCGGGGTCGCTCCGACCTACGTGCCGACCGAGGGCAACCGCGCGGCGGCCGCGGCGATGGCCGCCATGGGGGAGGCCGGCATCGATCCGGCCAACCTGCCGAGCGCGGTGTCGGGCAACCTGATCGGTCGGAACGGAACTCCGGACGACATCGCGAGGGTCGTGCTGTTCTGCGCCAGTGATCTCTCGCTGATCATGACCGGCAGCACCCTGCTCGCCGACGCCGGCGAGACGGTCTGAACAGCGGCTGCCCGGCCATCCGAGTTCAGTCGCGCACTGCGAAACGGGCGCCGACTACGGGCGCTGACCCCGCACGGCTCGAGGCAGCCGCGGCCACCAGCAGCGCACCGACGTCCGGTAGCACCGGAACTCGTCGCCGAAACGTGCCTCGAGGTCGGCCTCTTCGAGCGGGCGCACGGCGTAGTTCCACACGAGCGACCCGGCGATCGCGTAGGCGACGACGAGCCACGACGAGAGGATGAGGCCCACTGCGACTCCCTGGGTGATTCCGGCGATCGCCATCGGGTTGCGGACGACGCGGTAGGGGCCGGCGACGACGAGACGGTTCGGCATCGCCGCCGGCAGCGGGGTGCCGGCACCTCTCGTCGACATCGCGGCCGCCGACCAGAGCCCGAGCGCACTCGCGGCCGCGAGCAGTACCCCGCCGGCCAGCGGCGCGGCTGAGGGGAACGGTACGGCAAGGCCCCAACGCTGGTCGGCGAAGGCCAGCGCGAGCGGGATCGCGGCGAGGAAGAGGCCCCAGAAGAACAGGATCTGCACGCCCGTCGTCGCCACATGTGCGGCGGTCGCGGCACGCGCGTTCGCCTGGCGGAACGCGAACGGCCCTCGGGCGACGAGCCACTCCGTCGGCACCCGGCCGAGCGTCATCAGGCTGAGGGCGATCACCGATCCGCCCGCGGCCCCGACCATGAGGAGCACGCCCCAGCCCGCTTCCGTGGTGGCCGTGGCGTACACCGCCAGACCGAAGGTGACGAGGATCGTCCAGACGGTGGCGATGACGGCAGCGACCCGACTGCCGAGCGCCGCCGCCGCCGAGGCGACGACGAACAACGGGATGTCGAGGACCGCGACGATCACGGGATCGAGGCTCCCGAGCGTGGCCTCACGCACGACGGGTGAGGCGAACACTGCGACCCACCACGCGGCGCCGGCGATCGCCTGGACGCCGAAGTACCGCCGACCCCACGAGCTCACCGCACGTCCGCCTCGGTCACCGGCCGGCTCGGATCCGGGAAGCGATCGGCGAAGCCCGCGATCGCGTCGAGCACCGCGCCGAGGCCGATCTCGAACGACGACGCGAAGACGTAGTCGGTGCTGGCGGTGTAGAGGGCGGCGGTCTCGGCGATGCGCGGGAACGCCCTGAGGTCCATGCCGGCGCGCAGGTCGGCGGGGGAGTCGGGCAGACCCGCGGTCTCGAGCATCGACTCCTGCAGCGCGTACCCGTAAACGAACGCGTCGAGCAGCGCGAAGGCGTGGGCGGATGCCTCGACCGAGAAGCCGCTTCGACGCAGCACGTCGAGCACGGCCTCGTGGGCGACGAGGGTCGACGGGCCGGGGTGGGAGCGGGTCTCGAGCAACGACAGCGCCCAGCGGTGGCGGGCGAGGAGGTCGCGCATGGAACGGCTGCGCTCGGCGAGCTGCTCGCGCCACCCGTCGCCCGGCTGGGGCAGCGGCAGCTCGGCGAACACGCGATCGACGAGCGCGTCGAGCAGCACGTCCTTCGAGGCGACGTAGTGGTAGATCGCCATGGGCTTCACGCCGAGGTCGGCGGCGAGGGCGCGGATGGTGAGGGCGTCGAGGCCGTCGCGATCAGCGAGCGCGAGTGCGCCGTCCATCACGCGGTCGCGGGTGAGGGTGTTGCGGGCGGCCCTCGGGCTTGACATGCGGCAAGCGTACCGTACGCTGTACCGTACAAGGTACGATACCGCGTACGAACGGATGCCGGCATCCGTCACCTGAACGGAGCAGAACCCATGCACACCTCGACTCCCGCCCTCCCGGTCGCCGACCACGCCCCGACGTCGGTCTCGACCCGCGCCGCCGCGCTCGTCGCCGGCATCTCGCTCGCCCTGATGGCCGTGATCGCACCGCTCGGACTGCTCGTGGCACTGCCCGCCGGGCTCACCGGCCCCGCCGCGCTCACGGTGGTCGTGGTCGCGACACTCGACGTCGTCGCCGGCATCGCGCTGTACCCGGTGCTGAAGCCCGGCGGCGTGCTGCTCGCCCAGGTCGCATCCGCATTGCGCGTCGCCTACGGCGCCGCGTTCGCAGTCGCCGCCGCCTTCCTCCTCGATCCCGCCGACCCCGACCGGTTCGAGGCGACCTGGGATGCCGCCCTCTTCGTGTTCGGCGTGCACCTGCTCGCCGTCGGGCTCGCCGCCGTGCGCGCCTCGGGCATCCCGACCTGGATCGGCGTGCTCGTGCTCATCGCCGGCGCCGGCTACGCGGTCGACGCCGTGAGCGTCGCCCTCGCGCCATCCGCCCCGCTGGGCCTGACGCAGGTCGCGTTCGTCGGCGAGGTCGTGCTGCTCGTCTGGCTCATCGGCTGGGGCGGGCGTCGCCTCGCAGCGATCAAGTGACGCGGTACGCGGCGTACCGCACGGCGTCGGCGTCGCGCATGCAGGAGGCGACGACGACGGCGTGCTCGAGGGCCGGCACGGTTGGCGTGTGCGTCATCGGTGCTCCAGAACGAGGGGCTCGTCCGCCGTGGCATCCGCGACCACCCGGCCGTCGACGAGCGTGAGGAGCACCTGCGCGCGCCCGAGCTCGTCCGCGTCGGCCCTCAGCGGGTCGACGTCGAGGACGGTGACGTCGGCGACCGCGCCGACCTCCAGCACCCCGCCGCGCTGCCCGATGGTCGTGTACGGGTGGGTGGTGAAGCCGCGCAGCGCGTCCACCGCGTCGAGCGCCTGCTCCGGGTTCACGGGCACGGCGTCGGGGTCGTCGTGCGGACGCCGCAGCCGGGCATCTGCGAGGATGCCGACCGCGTCGCTCGGGGCGATCGGCCAGTCCGAGCCCAGCGCGAGCGGAACGCCCGCGCGAACGAGGTCGCCGGTGCGGAACCCCCGGGCCGCGCGTTCCTCGCCGAGGCGCTTCGACCAGTGGTCGGTGCCGTCGGCCCTCGTGAAGAGGGTGCAGTGCGTGGGCTGCATGCTGGCCGTGATGCCGGATGACGCGAAGAGCTCGAGCGCGCCATCCGTCATCGTCTCGATGTGCTCGACCCGGTGCGTCGCGTTGCGATGGGGTAGGCCGGCGATGGCGCGCACCACGAACTCGATGCCCGCATCGCCGATGGCGTGCGTCGTGGTCGGGATGCCGCGGCGGTCGAGTTCGGTGAGTGCCTCGCGGTATCGCTCCGGATCGAGCCAGAGCGACTTCGTCGACTCCCCGAGGCAGTCGGGCTCGTGCAGCCACGCCGTGCCGTTGTCGATGGTGCCGTCGATCATGAGCTTCACGCCCTCGACGACCCAGCGGCGCCCGCGCGTGCCCTGGAGCCGCGCGAGCCGGTCGACCTCCTCGACGGCGGTGCCGGGCTCGAACCAGGGCGACATCCGGAGGCGGATGGGCAGGTCGCGCGCCTGCTCGATCGTCCGGAGGAGCTCGATCGTGTCGGGCGCGAGGTCCTGCACCTGCCCGGCGGTGAAGCCGGCGCGGGCCATCCGCATCAGCACCTCGGTGAGGCCGTCGACGCGCTGGTCGAAGGTGAGCTTCGGAACGACCGGCTCGACGATCGCCATGGCCTGCAGCTCGAGCAGGTACCCGGTCGGCCTCCCGCTCGCGTCGGTCACCACGCGGGAACCGTCGGTGAACTGCTCGTCCCCGCGGCATCCGGCGATCTCGAGCGCCCGCGACGAGGCCAGCGCGGCGTGCGCGTCGAAGAGGCGGATGAACGCCGGGCGGTCCGGGGCGACCTCGTCGAGCACGCGATTGGTGACCTCGGCCCCCTCGAACGCGTTCGGGTCGAGGCCCCAGCCGAGGAGCCACTCGCCGTCGCCCAGGTGCTCGAGTTCGGCGCGGAGCCGATGCGCGACCTCGGCGATCGTGCGGCAGCCGGTCAGATCGGCGCCGCGTGTGAGTGCGAGGCCGAACACCGGGTGGATGTGGCTGTCGACGAAGCCGGGGAGGATGGCCGCCCCTGGCAGGTCGATCACCGCGGTCGCGTCGTCGATGAGACCCTGCAGCTCGTCGCGGTCGCCGATCGCCAGGATCCGCCCGTCGGCGATCGCCACGCCGATGGCGCCCTCCGGGGCGAGGTTCCCGTCGGCCAGCGTGATGACCGTTCCGCCGAAGAGGACGGTTTCGGCCCTCGTGCCGGTGTTCATCGGGCCTCCACCTGCTCTCCGCCGATGCGGGCGTACTGCTCGGGCCGGTTGGAGCGGAGGACGATCGCGTACACCGCACCGGCGACGAGGACCAGCGGCACCACGGCCAGGATGACGGCGTTGATCGCGGGCCCCGCCGCGGTGAGGAAGTCGATCGTCGCGACGAGGATCGCGAGCAGGACGGTCATCGCCGCGATCGAGAAGACGGCCGCCGGGAGCACGTACCACTTCCGCTCGAGGTGGCGGTTCCTGAGGATGAAGATCAGCACGGCGATGGACGCGAGCAGCTGCAGCGTGATGATGCCGTAGACGCCGGGCGAGTTCACCAGGATGACGAGCTGCGTCAGCGGATCCAGCCCGGCGATCCCGAACGCGAGGACGACCGCGATCGCGACCGCGCTCTGCAGCAGCCCCGCCAGCCAGGGCGCGCCGGTGCGGTTGGTGCGGTTGAAGAAGGCGGGCAGGATGCCGTCGCGCGACAGCGCGAAGCTGTAGCGGTTGATCGCGTTGTGGAAGGCGAGCTGCCCGGCGAAGATGCTCGAGACGATCAGGATGAACATGACCGCGACGCCCCAGTCGCCCACGTACTGCCCCATGGCGATGAAGAAGAACGCGGCCGGGTCCTCGGCGATGACGCCCTGGACCTGTGCGTCGCCGAAGGCCTGGATCACCAGCCAGAGCGTGCCGGTGTAGAACAGGGCGAGGAACGCGACGGCGATGTACGTCGCCCGCGGGATGGAGCGGGCGGGATCGCGGGTCTCGTTGCGGTAGAGCACGGTGGACTCGAAGCCCATGAACGCCGCGAAGCCGAACCCCAGGATGGCGAACGTGCTCGGAGTGAAGATGTTCTCGGGGGCGAAGGTGGCGAACCCGAGGTCGCCGCCGCGCTGGCCCAGGATCGAGGCGGCGAGCACGAGGAGGAGCGCGGTCTCGAGCACGAGCAGCACGCCCAGCACGCGCGCCCCGACGTCCACGCCGGCGGCGGCGAGCGCGAAGACGAGCACCGCGCCGACGACGGCGAGCACCCACCACGGCAGCTGGATGCCGAAGACCTGCGCGAGCATGCCCTCGGCCATCACGCCGAAGAGGCCCCAGAGCCCGATCTGCAGGAGGTTGTACGAGACCCACGCGAGGAAGCCGGCGGCGAGCCCGACGACCTTGCCGAGCCCGACGGCGATGTACGTGTAGAACCCGCCCATGGGCTTGAGGTTGCGGGCGGTGAAGAGGAAGCCGATCGAGAACACGGCGAGGACGACGCCCGCGATCGCGTAGACCAGCGGTGCCGAGACGCCGCCGATGAGCACGGCGAGGGGCCCGATGTCCGCGAGCACGCTGAGCGGTGCCGCGGCCGACACCACGAGGAAGACGACGCCCCAGGTGCCGAGCGCTGCGGTCTTCAGCGTTCCCGTCTTTGGTGCCTCGTCGAGGAGGGTCGAATCCAGGGTCACGAGCAACTCCTTCGTTGAATGCCGACCCGTGCCTGAGCAACGTGACGACGGGGGTGACTGAGCTGAGTCTGCATCACTTTCGACGATTGCGCAATCGATTGTGCACATATGTCCGCCGTGGGAGGGTGATGGCTAGGATCGGTCGGAAGGGGAGGCATCCGATGGTCGCTGCACGTCCGCCGACACTGCAGGATGTCGCCGACCGCTCCGGTGTGTCGCGAGGCACCGCGTCGCGGGCCCTCTCGGGCGGGGGTCGCGTCTCGGCGGAGACGCGGTCCCGGGTCGCCGCCGCGGCGGCGGAGCTGGACTTCTCCACCAACAGCGGCGCGAGGAACCTCCGCCGCGCACGCGCCGGCTCGATCGGCCTCTGGCTGCCGCAGGGCCTGCGCTTCATGGACTACTACATGAACTTCACGTTCGGCGTGGTCGAAGCGACCAACGACCGGGAGCTCACGGTCTCGCTCATTCCCGGTGACTTCCCGCCGGCCAAGGCGCGCAGCCTGCACGTCGACGGTTTCGTCATGGCCGACGTCGACGGGCACGACGAGCTCGCGCGGGCGATCCTCACCACCGGACGGCCGGTCGTCACGTCCGAGCTCGTGCCGCCGGGCGTGCCGGAACCGACCGCGTCGGTCACCGCCGACCACGCCGGCGCGACCCGCCTGCTCCTGGACCGCCTCCGCGAGGGCGGCGCCACATCCATCGTCGTCCTCATCCCCGACATCGACCAGACGTGGGTCCAAGCCGTGCACGAGGCCGCAGCCGCCTGGTCTGACGAGGAGGCGGTGGGGCTCTCGTTCCTGCCCCTCGTCGGCATCCCGGCCGCGACCGAGCTGCGCCGCATCGTCGACGGGCTCATCGCAACCCGGCCCGACGTGGACGCCATCGTCTGCGTGCCCGACGGCCTCGGCGTCGGCATCCTCTCGACCCTCCAGGAGCTCGGTCGCGCCGTGCCGGGTGACATCCAGATCGTCTCGTACGTCGACAGCGCGACGCTGCCGATCGTGCAGCCGCCGATCAGCGCGCTCGACCTCCGGCCCCGCGAGGCCGGGCTCCGCGCCGGGCAGCTGCTCGTCTCGATCCTGGAAGGGGACGGGCCGCAGTCCGCGACGGGGGCGACCATGGTCGAGACGTTCGACCTCGTGTACCACGAGCGGGCGTCGACCCGTCAGCCCGAGGGGACCACCGTTCCATGACCTTCACCCTCCCCGCTCCGGGCGTCGTGCTCGGCGTCGCCTCCCTGGTGCTGAAGCCGGGCGCCACGCTCGACAGCGCCCTCGCGGTGGTGCACGCCGCCGTCGACGCCGGCGTGCTCGCGATCGACACCGCGCGCGCCTACGCCACCGTCGACGATGACGCGGCGGGGGAGCGCATCGCGCAGGCGGCGCGCGCGCAGCGGCCCGACATCCCGATCATCACGAAAGCCGGGCAGTTCCGGCTGGGCAGGGCCGCGTGGGATGTCGACGGCAGCGCCGAGCGCGTGCGCGCCGACGCCCTGCGCAGCCGGGAGGTGCTCGGCGCCCCGCCGTCGCTGCTGCTGCTCCACCGCGCGGATCGGGTGGACGACCTCGACGCGTCGGTGCGCGAGCTCGCCGCGCTGCGCGACGAGGGGGTCGTCGAGGCGATCGGCCTGTCGAACGCCTCGGTCGAGCAGCTCGATCGGGCCCGTTCCATCACCACACTCGACGCCGTCGAGAACCGCTTCGCCCTCGGGCTCGACACGGCCGCCGAGTACCACCACTGCGTCGATGCCGGGATTCCGTTCCTCGCGTACGCGCCGTTCGGCGGACCCAGGTCGACGCCGTTGGTGACGCACATCCCGCGCGTGGCGGCGCTCGCCATGACGCGCGGCATCTCGGTACACCGCGCTGCGCTGGCGGCCATGTTCGAGCTGATGCCCGGCGCGTGGCCCGTCGTCGGTTCGACGCGCGTCGAGACGGTGCTCGACTCGATCTCCTCGGCCGACCTCGTCGTCGACGACGAACTGCGGCGGGCGTTGGGCGAAGACCTGCGGTCGCGCGGCGTCGGGCTCTGACGGGCGATCGCGCTGCCGCCTCGTCGCGAAGCCATGCCGGAAGGTGCGGTGTCGTCGCCTGTTCGAGCCACGACCACAACTGGGCCTGACGCGTCTCGATCCGGCGTACGGATGCCGCGGGGCGACCGGCCAACCGCGACGCCGATGCCGGCCATCGGGAATCCGATCGCTCGAGGCGGCGTCGGCGAGCCTCGCCGGTCGCGGTCTGCGATCCGCGTGCGGGGTTCGCGGAGCGGGAGTACCCTGAGAGGGCCGGTCGCTGGCGTACCCGAACGAGCACACGACGGTCGCCCGGTGGAAAAGCTCTGAACGTGCGCCAATACCGAAGCGGCTGACCGATGTCCTGGGATGACGATTCCTTCGCCGGCGAGTACGGCGAACGTCGCCCCGGTCGCGCCCCCGCCACGGCGCGGCAGATCCTGGGTCGTGTCGCCGCGTATGTCGGGCTGGTGGTCGGCGTCCTCGCCCTGATCGTCGGCGCGATCTACGCGTCGGGGGTCATCGGGCTCGCCGCCAACCCGGGCGGATTCGCGGCGCCGCCGGCGCACGGGCCACGCGTCGCGATGCCGCCGTTGGCCTCGCCCGAGACGGGTGGAACGGCCGAGCCGGGTGACGCGTCCGAGCCGGGTGCGCAGGTGCAGCTCCCGTTCGACGCCATCGAGGAGCCGCTCGAGGTGACGGGTTCGGAGACGGGTCCGATCGATACCGGATGGACGGCGCGGACCGCCGCGGCCACGGGCATCCCGCAGCGGGCGCTCGCGGCGTACGCGTACGCGCACGCCACCCTCGCCGCGGAGGAGCCGAAGTGCGGCGTCGACTGGGCGACGATCGCCGCGATCGGTTCGATCGAGTCGAACCACGGTCGCCACGGCGGGGCCGTCCTCGGCGACGACGGCTCGGTCCGGCCGGCGATCATCGGCCGGGCGCTCGATGGCGACGGCGTGGCCACGATCAGGGACACCGACGGGGGCCTGCTCGACGGCGACGCCACGTGGGACCGGGCGGTGGGGCCCATGCAGTTCATCCCGTCGACGTGGGCCAGATGGGCGAGCGACGCGAACGGCGACGGCTTCGCCGACCCGCACCAGATCGACGACGCCGCGCAGACGACCGCGCGGTACCTGTGCGCGGGCGGGACGATGACCAGCGGCGAGGGGTGGCGCGCCGCGGTGTACTCGTACAACCACGACGACGATTACGTCGACGCGGTCGCACGAGTCGCGAACGAGTACGCGGCGGCGATCGGGTAGGCGCCGCCCGGATTCAGCCCGGACGACGCCTCCCGGCGTGAGCGCTACTCGCCGGCGTTCAGGCGCTGCCGGTCATCCTCGAGCAGGGCGTCGGGGCCCTCGTCGCCCTCGGCGATGACCTCGTCCTCCTGCAGCGACATGTGCAGGCGGCGGCGGAACAGCCGCGTCATCACGAGCAGGGCGATGAATCCGATGGCGAGCCAGATCAGGCCGTAGATCATCGCCTCGGAGCTCACGTTGAGCCAGAGCACGACCGTGAGCACGATGCCGATCGCGGGGAGCACGATGTTGCGCACGATCTGCCACGCGGTCTTCACCTCGCGGCGACGGATCGCGAAGTGGAGGATGACGGCGAGGTTCACCACCGTGAACGCGATGAGCGCGCCGAAGTTGATCAACGAGAACACGAAGTCGAGGTCGGCCACGGCGGCGCCGAGGGACACGATACCGACGAGCACGACCGCGACCGCCGGCGTGCGGAAGCGCGGGTGCACGTACGACAGGCGCCGCGCGATCGGGCCGGAGCCGTTGCGGCCCATCACGTAGATCATGCGCGACACGCTCGCGTGCGAGGCGAGGCTCGACGCGGCCGCCGCGGCGATCGCCGCCGACACGAAGAAGATCTGGAAGAGCATGCCGCCCACCGAGTAGGCGATCTCGGGCAGCGCCGTGCCCTCGGTGAAGCCCTCGGTGGCCGGGAAGAGCGACTGCGCGAACCAGGCTGCGGTGAAGAAGATGGCGCCGCCGAGCACCAGCGCGAGCACGATCGCCTTCGGCACCGTGTGCGCGTCCTTGGCCTCCTCGGTGTACATCGTGATCGCGTCGAATCCGATGAACGAGAAGCACACGATGGTCGCCGCGCTGATCACCGTCGCGATCTGCACGTTGGCGTGGTAGAGCGGCTCGATGCTGAACGCCGTCCCATTGCCGGCGCCCTGCTGCAGCGCGCCCCAGGCGAGCATCACGAAGACGGCGATGAGCACGACCTGGAAGACCAGGAGCGTCGCGTTCACGCGCGAGGTCGACGAGATGCTCCAGAGGTTGAGCAGCGTGATCAGTGCGACGTAGCCGATGACCCAGACCCATCCGGACACGTCCGGGAAGAACGACTCGAAGTACTGGCGCACGAGGAGCGCGTTCACGAGCGGCAGCAGCAGGTAGTCGAGCAGCGCCGTCCATCCGACGAGGAAGCCCGCGTTCGGGTGGATCGTCTCGGATGCGTAGGTGTAGGCCGAACCGGCCGACGGGTAGACGCGCGTCATCCGCCCGTAGCTGATGGCGGTGAACAGCATCACCACCAACGCGAAGAGGTACGCGAGCGGCACGACCCCGCCGCTCTCATCCGAGACGTAGCCGAACGTGTCGAACACGGTCATGGGCGTCATGTAGCCGAGGCCGAGGCCCACGATGGCCCAGAGGCCGAGTGAACGCCGGAGCTTCGTGGGGTGGGCCGTGAGTGCGGAAGTGGTGGTCAAGGTGGATCCCGTCGTCGCCATTGTCGAGCGGGGTGACATTACGTGAGCGGAGCCGCGGGCGGCATCGCCACGATGGCGAGCGCCTGCTCGACGATCCGCCACGCTGTCGAGCGGGCGGGCTCGGCGATCATGGCCGGCCCCCGGAGATCACCTCCGCCGCACGCAAGGTCCGCGCATAGTCCTCCTTCAGCACCGCGAGGTGGAACCACGCTTCGGTGTGGCTGACGCCGGGGAGGGCGCGGATCCGCTCGAGGCTGGCGTAGAGGGCGCCGGCGGATGGTTCGACGAGCGTCATGATCAGGTCGAACCGGCCGAGCGTGCGGGCGGCGAAGTCGACGCCGCGCCAGGTTCGGATCGCCTCGATGACCGCGTCGTCGTCGCCGGCGAGGTTCAGGCCGACCCCGAGGGAGAGCTGGCGATGCGCGAGACCTCGCGCCTCGACGGCGCTGATCTTGATCACGCCGCCGGAGACGAGTCGCTCGACCCGCGTCGCGACCGCCGACGGCGAGAGTCGCACGGCCTCGCCCAGCGCCCGGAAGCTCGTCCGGCCGTCGCGCTGCAGTTGCTCGATCAGGGCTGCGTCGATCGCGTCGATCCTGAGGCCGCCGCGGTACTCGGAGACGAAGAACCCCTTGAGCACGGTCGAGTAGATGAGGGTGTTGATGTCGACGACGCGCGGCAACGCCCGGATCTGCGCGAGCAGCCGGTGGAGCGCCGGCATCGAGCCGAGCCGGATCTCGGTGACGAGGTCGTGCACGCCGCCCACCGCCGAGACGAGCACCGTCTCGCCGAGGCCGCGGAGGTGTTCGGCCACGGGCTCGGTGGTGCCGTCGGTGCGGATCGAGACGTGGGCGAGCACGTTCTGGCCGAGGAACTCCGGATCGACCGCCGCGACGACGCGAACCGTGCCGTCCGCGAGCATCGCCCGCAGTCGCGCCGAGACCGCGGCCCTCGACTGCCCGAGGCCGACGGCCAGGTCGTGGATGCTCGCGCGTCCGTCGTCCTGGAGGGCGCGGATGAGCTCGGCGTCGAAGCTCACCATCGCCGGCCCGATTCGGCGAGATTCCTTCGAACGCTCGATGTGATCGACATATCGCCAGCGTAGGCGACGTCCGAGGCAACGCGAAGCGGCGAAATGCGCACAAGCCATCACAGAACTCCAGTCGCTGCCTCGTCAGACTGGAGTTCCGTGGTTGCCGCGGTCGGCGCCCGCTCGTAGCATCCAACCGTCGCCCCGCCTCGTCGGCACGTCCGACCGGCACCCACCCACCCGCAAAGGAGCGGTCATGACCTCCACGCACAGCCGAGCCAGGCGCGCCGGCTTCGCGGCATTCGTCGGCACCACGATCGAGTGGTACGACTTCTACGTCTACGCCACCGCGGCGGCGCTCGTGTTCGGGCCGCTGTTCTTCCCGAGCGACGATCCGCTCGCCGAGACCGCCGCGGCATTCGCCACGTTCGCCATCGCGTTCCTCGTCCGGCCGTTCGGCGGCATCCTGTTCGGACATATCGGCGACAAGCTCGGACGCCGCGTGTCGCTCGTGATCACCCTGCTGCTCATGGGTGTCGCGACCGTGCTCGTCGGCTGCCTCCCGACCTACGAGACCATCGGCATCATGGCGCCCATCCTGCTCATCCTGCTGCGGGCCCTGCAGGGCCTGGCCGTCGGCGGCGAGTGGGGTGGCGCGGTGCTCATGAGCGTCGAGCACGCACCCGAGAAGTCGAAGACGTTCTACGGCGGCTTCACGCAGCTCGGCAACCCGGCCGGCGCGTTGCTCGCCTCGGGCATCTTCGCGATCATGTCGCGGTTCGGCGACGACTTCATCATCAACGGCGGATGGCGCATCCCGTTCCTGCTGTCGATCGTCCTCATCGGCGTCGGCCTCTGGGTCCGCTACCGCGTCGAGGAGTCGCCCGTCTTCGAGCAGAAGATCGAGGGACGCCAGCAGTCGATGCCGCTCGCCTTCGCCCTCCGCAACAACTGGAAGCCGATCCTCCTCGGCATCGGCCTGCTGCCGATCTCGACGGGCGGGTACTACCTCGCGACGACGTTCGCCACCGCGTACGCCACCGGTGCTCCGATCTCCATCAGCGAGCAGGTCATCCTCGACGCGATGACGCTCGCCTCCTTCATCGAGTTCGTCGTGACCCTGCCGGTCGCCTGGCTCGGCGACAAGTGGGGCCGCAAGAACGTCATGTACATCGGCCTCGTGACCTCCGTCCTCACCTTCACCCCGTTCATGCTGCTGCTGCCGGGCCGGGTCGAGCCGCTCATCTTCCTGTTCGCGTCGCTCGTGCGCATCGCGATGAGCGCCACGTACGCGCCGATCGCCGCCATCCTCGCCCAGATGTTCCGGCCGCAGGCGCGGTACACCTCCATCGCCCTCTCGTACGGCGTCGGCGCGGCGATCTGGGCCGGGTTCTCGCCCTGGTTCGCGACGCAGCTCATCGCGTGGACGGGTGACGTCTGGTCGGTCATCGCGATGTTCACCGGAATGGCCGTGCTCGCCGGCATCTGCACCAGGCTCGCGCCGCAGCACTCCGACGAGGCGCCCGTGACGGCGTCGTTCACCGCCCGCACCGACACGACGGGGACCCGCCTGCCATGAGGAAGCTCACCGCCTTCGACCGGCCCGACCAGGCCGAGCCCCGGATCATCACGGCCCGCGCCATCCACACCGTCGACGAGGGATCGACGACGGCCACGGCGATGCTGCTCGACCGCGGACGCATCCTCGCGATCGGCTCGACGGCCGACTGCGAGGAGGCGGCCGGCGCCGCAGGGCTGTCGCCGGAGCGCGTCGACCTCGGCGACGCGGTCGTGGTCCCCGGGTTCATCGACGCCCACGCGCACCCGCTCATGTACGGGCAGATGATGACCTGGGTCGACTGCGGGCCGGCGAAGGCGGCGAGCATCCCCGAGATCGTGGCATTGCTGAAGGCCGCCGCGGCAGACCTCCCCGACGGGCGACCGGTGCGCGGCTACGGCTACGAGCACCGCAACCTCGTCGAGCAGCGGCATCCGACCCGGTTCGAGCTCGACGAGGTCGCGACCGACCGCGAGGTCTACCTCATGAACGCATCGGGGCACGGCGGCGTCGTGAACTCGTACACCCTCGACGTCAACGGCGTCGACCGCGAGACGCCGAACCCGGCGGGCGGCGAGTTCTTCCGCGACGCGGACGGCGAACTCACCGGCGAGCTGTCGGATGCCGCGTGCAACATCCTCACGGGCGTGCACGGCGTGAACGTCGGCCACCACGGGCCGAACTTCCACCTCGCCGACGAGCCCGAGGAGCACCTCCGCCAGCTCGACGTCGCGACCCGGCGCTTCCTCGCGGGCGGGGTCACGACGATCGGCGACGCCCAGGTGTCGCGTCGCGAGTTCGACATGTACCTGCGGCTCGCCGAGGCCGGTCGGCTCGAGCTGCGGGTGTCGATGTACCTGCTCTCGCACCTGCTCGACGAGGCCCTCGAGATGGGCCTCGTCGGCCAGTTCGGCAACGCGCATCTCAGCTTCGCGGGCATCAAGTTCTACGCCGACGGCACGCTCGGCGGCTGGACCGCCTACTTCCCCGACGGCTACGTCGGCGACCCCTGCCGCACCGGGCAGCTCTACCACGAGCCCGCCGACTACGCCGAGCTGATCCGCCGCGCGCACGCCGCCGGACTGCAGACCGCGACCCACGCGCAATCGCCGACCGCGATCGAGATGGTCGTCTCGGCGATCGAGGCCGCGCTCGCGGACCGCCCCGACGACGACGCACGCCACCGCATCGAGCACTGCGGGCTGCCGACCGGCGAGCAGATCGAGCGGATGGCGGCTGCCGGCATCCGGCCGGTGAACCAGCCGCAGCACTACTACAACTGGGGCGAGGGCGTCGAGGACGCGATCGGCACCCCCGGCGAGCGGTTCAACCCGCTCGGCGAGTTCGAGCGCGCGGGCGTGCCGATGACGATCTCGTCGGACGCCCCCGTCGCCGACCCGATCCCGCTCGAGGCCGTGCAGGCCGCCGTGACCCGCGTCACCCGCCGCGGCAACTCGCTGGGCTCCGACGACCTGCGGATCTCGGCGCTCGCGGCGCTGCGCGCGCATACCTACGAGGGTGCCGTGTCGCTCGGCCGCGAAGACGACCTCGGGTCGCTCGAGGTCGGCAAGTACGCCGACTTCGCGGTGCTCGCCGACGACCCGGTCGCGGTCGAGCCCGAGCGGATCGCGGAGATCCGGGTCCTCGAGACCTGGGTCGGCGGTGAGCCGCGCTACCGGGCGGCGGCCGCATGAGCGAGGGGGTTGCGACCATGACCATGATCGGATCGCGCGACGAGACGGCCGCGATGTACGCCGACACCGCGGGCCGGGCGGTGCTCGAGACCGTCCGCGCCTACGGCGTGACGACGGTCTTCGGGATCCCGGGCACGCACAACCTCGAGCTGTACCGCCCGCTCGCCGACCTCGGCATCCGTGCGGTCACCAACCGGCACGAGCAGGGTGCGGGCTACGGGGCCGACGGATGGGCGCAGCAGACCGGCCTCCCGGGCGTCGTCATCACGACCTCGGGACCGGGACTGCAGAACGCGATGAGCGCGATCGGCACCGCGTTCTGCGAGTCGCGGCCGCTCCTGGTGCTCTCACCAGGCGTGCCGCTCGGCGACGAGTTCCGCGACGTCGGCACGCTGCACGAGACGAAGGACGCGTCCGCCATGGTCGGCGCCATCGCCGAGTGGTCGCGGCGGGTGACGAGCGCGGCCGAGGCGGTCGACGCCGTGCACGCCGCGTTCGAGCTGTTCCGCACCGGTCGCCCGCGCCCGGTGCACATCGAGATCCCGCTCGACGTGCTCGAGGCGCCGGCCGACGTGCCGGTCGCCGCAAGGGTGGCACGCCCGGCCCCGGCGGCATCCCGCGGCGATGCGCGTGCGGTCGGCGAGGCCGCCGCGCTCCTCGCCGCGGCGGAGTCACCCGTCATCATCGCGGGCGGCGGCGCGACGCGCGCCTCGCGCGAGGTCACCGCGCTCGCCGAACGCATCGGCGCGCCGGTGCTGACCACGCTCAACGGCAAGGCGACGCTCGATGAGCGCCACCCGCTCTCGCTGGGCTCGAACCTGCGGCTCGCCGCGGCGCGCGAGGTGGCCGAGGCGGCCGACGTGCTCGTCGTGCTCGGCTCCAAGCTCGGCGAGGCCGAGCTCTGGGCGCCCGCGCTCGAGGCGCGCGGGCGGGTCGTCCGCGTCGACCGCTCGGCGACCCAACTGCACAAGAACCTCGAGGCGACGGTCGGCATCGTCGGCGACTGCGCCGCGGTGGCCGCCGACCTGCTCGCAGCGCTGCCGGAGGGCGACCGCCCGGCGCCCGAGCTGTCGGCTCCGCGGCGGGAGATCGCCGCCGAGATCCGAGCGGCGGCGCCCGCGACCGTCGCCCTCGCCGAGCGCATCGCAGAGGGCGTGCCCGACGACGCGATCATCGCCGGCGACTCGTCGCAGATCATCTACTTCGCGCTCGCGAACGTGGTGCGCCGGTCGCGACCCCACTCGCTGCTCTACACGCCGACGTACGCCACGCTCGGCTACGGCCTGCCGGCCGCGATCGGCGCGCGCGTCGCGCAGACCGACCGACCGGTCGTCGCGGTGCTCGGTGACGGCGCCCTGATGTTCGCGGTCAACGAGCTCGCGACCGCCGTCGAGCAGGGTCTCGACCTGACCGTGGTGTGTGTCGACAACGGCGGATACGCCGAGATCCGCCAGAACGAGCTCGACCGCGGCATCCGCCCGATCGGCGTCGACCTCGTGCAGCCGGACTGGGCCGCGCTCGCGAACGCCTTCGGTGCCACCGGCCGCCGGATCGACGACGTCGACGAGCTCGGCGCGGCGATCCGCGAGGCGATCGCCGCCGGCGGCGTGCAGCTCGTGCACGTCCGGCAGCCGCGCGACTGACGGCGCACGCGCCGACCGACCGACCGACCGCAGCAGACCTGAAGGGACCTGAGATGCACTCCCCGCACTCCCACGAAACGGCGGACTCCGCGGCGCCCATCGGACCCGTCGACGCGAGCCGTGTCCCGCGCTTCGCGGGAATCGCCACGTTCGCGCGCCTGCCGCGACTCGAGGACGTCGAGCGGGCCGACATCGCCGTCATCGGCGTGCCGTTCGACAGCGGGGTGAGCTACCGCCCGGGAGCACGCTTCGGCCCCGCGCACGTGCGTGAGGCGTCCCGCCTGCTGCGGCCGTACAACCCGGCCCAGGACGTCTCCCCGTTCGCAGCCCAACAGGTGGCCGACGCCGGCGACCTCGCGGTCAACCCGTTCAGCATCGACGAGGCCGTGGCCGAGATCGAGCGGGGAGCGCGGGCGCTGGACGGCCGTGCCGACCGGCTCGTCGTCATCGGCGGCGACCACACGATCGCGCTCCCCCTGCTGCGTGCGGTGCACGCGAAGCACGGCCCGGTCGCGGTCCTGCACTTCGACGCCCACCTCGACACCTGGGACACCTACTTCGGCGCCCCGGTGACGCACGGCACCCCGTTCCGCCGGGCGTCGGAGGAGGGGCTCATCGACCTGACCGCGAGCATGCACGTCGGGACGCGCGGTCCGCTCTACGGTGCCGAGGACCTCGCCGACGACGAGCGGCTCGGCTTCGCGATCGTCACGAGCGAGGACCTCGAGGAGCACGGCGTCGCCGCGGCGATCGAGCGAATCCGCACGCGGATCGGCGACGCGTCCCTCTACATCTCGATCGACATCGACGTGCTCGATCCGGCGCACGCCCCCGGCACCGGCACGCCCGAGGCCGGCGGGATGACGAGCCGGGAGCTGCTGCGCATCCTGCGGGCGCTCGCGGACAAGCGCATCGTGGGGGCCGACGTCGTGGAGGTCGCGCCCGCGTACGACCACGCGCAGCTCACGGCGGTCGCGGCATCCCACGTCGCATACGAGCTCATCAGCGCGATGGCGCCGCGCACCGGCGGTGCGGAGCCCGGCCCCGGACAGGCGGGCCAGGGGCGGCCGGCCTCCTCGTAGTCGCGAGGCGCGGCGTCCGTGCGAGACTGCCCCGATGACGGACATCGAACTCGCACGGATCGGAGCCGGCACCGTCACGCTCCACGACGCGCGCCGGAAGGTCCGCTGGAGCGTCGACCTCGAGCCGTTCGAGATCGGCGTCTATCCGGTCACGCAGGAGCAGCTGGCCGAGCTGCTGGGGGAGACGGCGACGCACCCGCGCCGGCCGGCGACCGACGTGAGCTGGCTGCGTGCCATCCGCTTCTGCAATGCCGCCTCGGAATGGGAAGGGCTCGACCCGGCATACACCTACGACGGCGAGGAGGTCACCTGGCACGTCGACGCCGACGGATACCGCCTGCCGACCGAGGCCGAGTGGGAGTTCGCGTGCCGGGCGGGCTCGACCGGACCGCACTACGGGCCGCTCGCCGAGATCGCCTGGACGAGCGCCGACGGCGTGACCGCGCCCCAGGAGGTGGGCGGAAAGCTGCCGAACCTCAACGGGCTCTTCGACACGCTCGGCAACGTCTGGGAATGGTGCTGGGACCTGCTCGACCCGGCCCGGTACGACGCGTACCGCGTGTTCCGGGGCGGCGGGTTCGCGGACGACGCGTGGAGCGTCCGGGCATCGACGAGGCGGGGCGGCGCGCCGCGCATGCACCACGAGGACGTCGGGTTCCGGGTCGCGCGCGGCGGCTTCGACGCGACGGATGCCGCGCAGGGATGGTCTGTGCAGGCCGACCTCGAGCGGGCCGACGTGGACGGCCCTCTGCCGTTCGGCTGGACGCCCTACGGCCGCAGCAGCAGGTAGAGGCCCGACGCCAGCGTCAGGAGCAGGACGATCCGCTCGAACCACGCGGCCGGGATGCGGCGGGCGACCCGCCACCCGATCAGCGCTCCGACGAGCAACGCCGGCACGAGGACGAGGTTCAGCAGCAGCGACTGCGGCGTGATGAGCCCGAGACCGACCGAGAACGGCACCTTGAACGCGTTGACGACGAGGAAGAACCAGGCGGCCGTGCCGAGGACGGCCTGCACGGGCAGGCGCGACGTGACGAAGTAGAGCGACATCACCGGCCCGGCGGCGTTCGCGACCATCGTCGTGAAGCCGCCGAGCGGACCGAACACGTGGGCGAGCGCAGGGGGAACAGGCCGCGGTTCGCCGCGGTCCCGGCGACGGCGGAGCATGAGCGTGAGGCTCAGCGCGACGAGGAGGACGAGGATCGCGCCGATGATGCGGCGCACCGCCGTGTCATCCGCGAACCACAGCACCACGACGCCGAGCAGCACGCCGACCACGACCGAGGGGATGAGCCGACGCAGGATCTTCCAGTCGGCGTGGGCGTGGTACATCCGCACCGCGATCAGGTCGCCCACGAGCAGCAACCCCAGGACGGCGCCGGTGGACGCCTTCGCCGGCAGGACGGTGGCGAAGAGGGCCGCCGGGACCGGGCCGAACGCGGGCATGCCGCTCTTCGAGAGGCCGACGGCGCACGCGGCGATCGCGAGCAGGAGCCATTCGAGCGGCGTGAAGATCGGCACGCTCCATCTTCGTACAACGGCCACGATCGCTCGGGGACATCCCTGATGCGAATCGAGCCCGGTCGGCGCTATCCTCCGGCTGGAGGGGCTCATGGACGCGGACGACGTGGTACGCGAGTTCGGCACCGATCTGGCGAAGGATGCCGTCGCCGAGGTGTCGCCCGGCGAACTGGACCTCTTCGATGAGGTCGCCGACGAGTACTGGGCCGATCCGGAGGCCGCGGTCGCAGCGGATCGACGCGACGAACAGCTCGGGTTCGGCATCGATCTCGCCCTGCTGGCGCCGTTCGCCATCTCCATCGCGGTCGCCGTCGGCCAGTACCTGTTCGGGATCCTCACCGACGCGGTGGCGGGCGAGGCGAAGACCGCCGTCGCCGCCAAGCTCCGCGCGCTGCTTCGCAGGAAGGGCGGGCCGGAGGCCGCGCCGCTGACGCCGGCGCAGTTCGCACAGGTTCGATCCGTCGCCCTCGAGGCGGCAGGTCGCCTGGGGCTCGCGACGGATACCGCACGGCTGTTGACCGACGCGATCGTCGGCGGGCTGGTGCAGCCATCGGGCGCACCGAGCGGGGGTACCACCGATGGACGCGCCCAGACCTGAGCCGTACGCCGGCGAGCTTCCCGCGGTACGCGCTCCGGGTCTCCGCCCCGACGTCGCCGTCTTCCCGGCCTCCACCTATGCCGCATTCCTGGCCCTCGTCCTCGCCGAGGTCGCGGTCGGGGCGTTCCTCGGCAACTGGCTCTTCAACGAAGTGCTCGGGGCCGCCTGGGTGCGCACGCTCGCCGACTGCCTGGCGTCGAACCAGGCCGACCCGCAGGGGACCTTCGCCTGCTACGCGGGGATCGAGCGGACTCGCGGGGTGTGGTCGATCGCGGGGGCGGCTGTGGTCGTGGGGCTCGGGCTCATCGCCATGGCGCTCGCGCCGCGCTGGATCAGACGGCGACGTGCGCTCCGCGCGCTCGGCGAGGCGCATCAGGCGGTCCGGGTCCGCCTCGCGGCGGCGAGCGCGTCGATCGGGCTCAGGACGGCACCGACGCTCTACTTCGGTCCGTTGCGGCAGCGCGACGCGTTCTCGTTCGGGGCGTACGGCCGGTACGCGATCGCGATCCCGCGGGCGCTCGCCTCCAACGGGAACGCGGCGCTGTTCGAGGGCGTGATCCGGCACGAGCTGGCCCATGTCCGCAACCGCGACGTCGGATTCTCGTGGCTGGCGAACTCGATCTGGTACGTCGTGGG
>DASTQT010000272.1:0-2642 GCA_035761605.1 Agromyces sp.
CGAGTCGGACTGCGCCGAACTGGAGGTCACGCTGGGCTTCTCGACCGACGAGGCCGCATGGGAGCCCGACGCGACCGAGCTCGTCAGGATCGACGAGGTCACCGGCTACGCTGCGACGCCGGTCGTCTTCGGCAACGACGACTACCCGTACGGCTGGATCACCGAGGTCGTCTGCCTCGACGAGCCCGCAGCCTGATCGGGCGGCCCGTCAGTCCCGTGGTTCCGAGGCGTGGTCGGCAGCGGATGTCGCATCGCCGGCGCTGCGCCGCCAGTCGGTGTCGAGCGTCTCGCGGTATCGCCGCCGCTCGGGCTCGCTCGCGACCGCGCGGAACAGGCGCGAGCCGACCGGCGGACGCAGGCCGCGACGGCGACGCTCGGCGCTCATCCACTCGCGTCGCCGCATCGAGCGAAGATGTCCGAGGATGCCGCCCGCCAGGAGCAGTGCCGCGCCGACGAGGTACCACGCCCAGAACCACCACTGGTAGCCGGGCGTCAGGATGAGCTGGATCGCGCTGACGACGAGCACCAGGATGCCCGAGTAGTAGGCCGCGAGCCCCGCCGCCCGCAGGCGCGTGAACGTGGGCGCGGCCTCGCGGAGTGCCCACGCCGCAGCGTGGTCGTCGCGGACCTGCCGCACGAGGTCGCGGTCGGGCGAGTCCGTCATGCCCTCCAGCACGTTCGTGAGCTGCTCAGCGCGCTTGAGGTCGTCGGCCGAGGCGTTGAGCCGGGGCGCGACGAGTGCGCCCGCCACGGTGAGCACCGTGACGAGGATCGGCACGACGACCTCGCTGACCGTCGCGGTGCCGGCTTCCAGTGCGAGCGGCATCGGCACCTCCACTCGCGCTCAGGCTAGCAGCGGGTCAGGCTGCGGGGACCGGGCAGTGCAGGTGCGTCGGCGTGGTCGCGTCGCCGCGGTCGATGCGGTGCTCGGCCATGCGGGCGCCGCAGAGCGGGCAGGCCGGATCGGCGGGCGGCTGGTACGGCGCCTCCGGACGGCCGATGCCGACCTGGGCCGGACCCGCGAACGGGTAGAGGAACTGGTTGACGCGTGACCAGAAGCCAGGCACGCCCTTCCAGGGGTTCGGCAATTTTTCTTCGTGCACGAATGATTAGTGTACTCGCTATTCTGGATGCATGACCGATCCGCTCGAACTCGACCGGCAGCTCTGCTTCGCCCTCGCCGCGACCAGTCGCGAGGTCGTGCGGCTCTACCGCCCGTCGCTCGACCCGATCGGCCTGACCCATCCGCAGTACCTCGTCCTGCTCGCGCTGTGGGAGCGCAGTCCGCTGCGGCTCCGCGAGATCGCCGAGCGCCTGTACCTCGAGCCCGCGACCGTCAGTCCGCTGATCGGACGGCTCGAGGCAGCGGGTCTCGTCACCCGCTCGCGCAGCGCGAACGACGAGCGGGCGGTCGACATCGCCCTCACCGACGAGGGCGTCGCGCTGCGCGAGCGGGCCCTCGCGGTGCCCGGCGAGGTCGTCGCCCGGCTCGGCTACTCGATCGAACGACTCGAGCGCCTGCGCGACGAGCTCACCTCGCTGCTCGACGCCGCCCACCGCGTGAACTGACGGGCCGACCCCAGGTCACGAGGTGCAGCGGATGTTCTCGACCCAGCCGTAGTCGTACGCATCGTTGCCGAACACGACCGGGGTCGCCTCGCCGGCGGCGACCTCCGCCTCGGTCACCATGCGGGTCTCCTCGGGACGGATCGCATCGATGTCGTTCGCGAACCCGAGGTCGATCTCGAGCGCGGCGCAGTCCTGCTCGGTGAACAGCGCCGACTCCCAGCAGCCCTCGAGGTACTCGAGCCCGCAGAGGTGGCCGTAACGCCCATCGGAGTAGAACTCGATCGCGGCGGGGAACGTGAAGAACGTCTCGCTCGCCTCCAGGCGCTCGACGTTCGGGTCGGTCGCCTCGGGCGTCGCGTCGCCGCCGGCGATCTCGTCGTCGCCCGGCTGGTCGGTGACCGATTCATCACCGGTCTGGGTCTCCTCGACGACGGGCGGCGCGGCGAACTGCTCGCCGAACTGCCGGGCGACCTGCACCGCGACGATCCCGGCGATCACGAGGACCGCGACGAGCGCCAGGCCGCCGGCCACGATCCCGATGATCGCGCCGCGCGACAGCCCGCGGCGCGTGACCGGCGCGGCCGCGCCATCCGCCGTCGTCGCCGCGTCGAGCAGCGAGGCGCGCGCCTCCGCCAGCGTTCCGGCCCATGCCTCCGCCGCCTGCTTCGCCTCGCCCTCGGGGTAGCGGGACGGATGGCGCTCCCACGACTCGTGCGCGTAGGCCTGCTCGATCACCTCCGGGGTGAGCGGGATGGCGGGGTCGAGTCGCAGCACGCTGCGGGCGAAGGTCAGGTCCACAGCGCGATCATAGGCGCAGCACGCTCGGCGTCTCCATGTCAAGTCCCTCCCCGGAACGCGGAGGCGGGCCTAGAACTGTCTGCGCGGGTCCCCGAAGCCCGCGACAGGCCGTCGGCCACCGCGAGTTCGACCGCGGATCCCGGTTCCTCCGGGACGGCCGACGGCCTGGCCCGTCCGGCGGCGCCCGGCCACACGGCCGCGCCGCCTCCGCCGTCGCCCCCGCCCCCGCCCCGCACCGGAAGGACCCGCAGCTTGGGAACACTCGACCTCGGCCG
>DASTQT010000273.1:0-3653 GCA_035761605.1 Agromyces sp.
GCGCTCGAGCTGGCCGACCGCATGTTCGCGTCGACGCGGACGCCGCACCTGAGCATCTGGTTCTGACGCGGCATCCGGCTCAGGCGGCGTCCTGCCGGGGGAAGATCACCTTCTCCACGATGATGATGAGCGATGCCGCGATCGGGATGGCGACCAGCGCGCCGAGCACGCCGCCCAGCGTGCCGCCCGCGACGGCGGCGATCACGACGAGGGCGCCCGGCACCGAGACCGCGCGGCTCATGATGCGGGGGCTCAGCACGTACGCCTCGACCTGCATGTAGATCAGGTAGTAGATCGCGGCGGCGACGCCCGTGGCGGGCGACGCCGCGAAGCTGAAGATCGTGATGATCACGGCGCCGGTCAGCGTTCCGACGAGCGGCACGAGCGAGCCGAGGAAGGCGATGAACGCGAGCAGGATCGGAGCCGGCGCCCCGATGATCGACAGGTAGATGAGGCTGAGCACGCCGTTGATCGATGCGAGGCTCAGCTGGCCGATGACGTACCGGCCGACCGATCCGGTGATCTCCTGCGACACGTCGAGGAACCCGTTGCGCGATGAGGCGGGGACGAAGCGCGCGGCGTAGCGCTTCATCGAATCGAGCGAGGCGAGGAAGTACAGCGTCAGGATCAGCACGATCGTCGCGCCGGTGAGGCCGCCCGCGATCCCGGCTCCGACGGCGAGGATGCCGCCCGTGAGGGCGCCGATGTTCTGCGGGTCGCCGAGCCAGTCGCCGATCGAGGCGATGCCGTCCTCGATCCAGGTCGTGCCGCCCGCAATGGAGCTGATCCAGGCGACGACGTCGCTGTTCGCGGTGTCCTCGACGACCTGGTCCCAGTTCTCGACGATCGTGGAGACCTGCTCGACCACGAGCGGCACGATGGTCGCGATGAGCGCGACGAACAACCCGATCACGAAGAGGAACACGATGAGGATCGCGACCCAGCGCGGCATCCCGCGACGCTGCAGCCAGCTCACGATCGGGTCGAGGCCCAGCGCGAGGAACAGTGCCAGCGCGATGTAGAGGATGACCGTGCTGAGCTGGCCGATGATGCCGCCGAGGAACACGGCGAGCAGCACGCCGATCGCTCCGACGAACCCCATCCGGAACGCCCGCACGCGGACCTCCGGGGCGTTCGAGTTCGCCTCGGCGGTGACCTCCGCATGCACGGGCGGTTCGGGCTGCCGGACCGCTCCGGCGACACGTCTCCACATGGTCGTGACGCTATCCGCGCGCAGGGCCGCGGCCGGTTCGGCGCGCCGCGACGCCCGCCGAACCGCGGGTCATCGGCGTCGAGGAGCGCATGACGCTCGCCCGGCGGGTCAGGGGAGCACCCCGCCGACGACCAGGCCGATCAGCACGGCGATGCCGACGCCGAGCGCGCCGACGACCATGCCGCCGATGCCGATGAGCACGCGCTTGCGGGACGCGTCGGGGTCGTCGGAGCGGGCCCAGGTGGGCACGCGGCCCTTGCGGGCGTGCGTCTCGACGATCATCATGCGGATGATGTCGCGCATGGTGCTCGCCACGTCGTGCGCGTTCGGTCGCACGGTCGGGTCGTCGGCGGTCATGGCGCCGAGCAGGGCGCGCCAATCCGGGGAGAGCGTCTCGGGGATCTCCGGGGAACGGTGCAGGCGGGCGAGTGCGGCTTCGATGGGGGTGCCGGTGTACTCGCGCTCGCCCTTGAGCGATTCGAGCAGGACGAGGCCGAGCGAGTAGATGTCGGTGGCCTCGGTGACATCCTCGCCACGGGCCTGCTCGGGTGAGATGTAGGCGGCCGTGCCCATGATCGTGCCGTGCCCGGTCAGGCGGGTGCCGTCGACGAACTGGGCGACGCCAAAGTCGGCCAGGCGCGTCATGAGCGTGTACCCGAAGGTCGGCGTCTCGTCCACGAGGATGTTCTCGGGCTTGATGTCGCGGTGGATCACGCCGCGGCCGTGGACGTAGCTCAGCACGTCGGCGACCTGTGCGCCGATGTCGGCGACCTGGCGCGGCTTCAGCGGGCCCTCGTGGATCCGGTGCGCGAGCGAGAGGCCCTCGACGAGCTCCATCACGAGGTAGCGGCGCTCGACGCCGGCGTGCATCAGGCGTCCGGCGTCGTAGACCGGCACGAGTCCGACGTGCGTGAGTCCGCTCAGCAGGTTGATCTCGCGCTCGCGGCGCTGGCGGTCGGAGACGGACTCCTCGGCGTCGCGGAAGAGCTTGACGGCGACATGTCGTCCGAGCTCGTTGTCGCGCGCCCGGTAGACGTCGGCCATGCCGCCGGAGCCGATGTGCTCGAGGAACTCGTAGCGCGGCGCCGGCTCCTGGAACGGTTCGCCCTGCGGCTGGGGTTCGGCCTGGGCGGCCCACACGCCCTCGCCCGGCGCCGGGACCACGGGCATGGCGCGCGGGTCGGTGCGGAGGCTCGGGTCGGTGCGCACCGCGGGGTCCGCGATTCCGCCCGGTCCGGTGCGTCGCGCCGGATCGGGTCGGTGCGTGGGGTCGGTGCTGATTCCGACGCCGGCGACGCCCGGCAGGCCGAGGGGCGCGGGTTGGCCCTCGGGGGACGACGACTCGCGCATGGCGGCCTCTTCTCTTCGGTCGGGGGAGACCGATTCCGCGCGCCCGGGTTCAGGGGATGGGTGCGACATTTCGCTAGTTTATCTAACTAGTAGTTCCGGAGTTTCCGTCATTCCGAGCAGTCTTCCGAAAGCGGATATCGCCCGGCAAGGCCCACCCGAGGGGTTGACAGAGGGGCAGCGCACCTGCATCCGCCCGGGAGCGCCTGGTCGGCGGGGTCGTCCGGGGCTCAGGAGACCGAACGGGCCGACTCGATCCGCGAGACGTGCGCGGCGGGCTGGGCGCTCCCGCCCTCCTCGTTCACGCTGTCGACGGCGTCGCGCATGCGCTCGAGGAAGCCCAGCACGGTGACGGCCTCGTCGGCCTCGAGTCCCTCGGCGACGTCGATCATGCGGCGGTGCATCTCACCGAGGGTCGCTCGGACCTCGTCGTCGCTCGCGATGGTCGGTGCGATCACGAGCGCGCGGCGGTCGGTCGGATGCGGCCGCCGTTCGACGTGCCCGCTCCGGACCAGGCGGTCGATGAGCACGGTCGTCGACGCGGAGGAGATGCCGAGGTGCGCGGCGAGGTCCTTCGGGCTCACCGATTCCCCTTCGCCCTCCCGCTTCAGCAGGAATCGGATCGCCAGCAGGTCGGTCTCGCCCATCCGCATCGCGGATCGGGTGCGCCGTCGCATCGCCGCCTCGGCGGCGCGGTAGTCGCGCAGAGCATTGAGGACCGCCACGCCCCGACGCGTGCGATCGGCGGAATACCAGTACCCCGAGGATCGCTCGCCACTCATCCCAGTGATACTACACGACCTTGTTACTAGACGATCTAGGCATCGTTCACGGAACCCGGTCCGCCGAACGATCTCGGCGCACGCCTAGAACGAGCGCAGGTAGACCCACGGCAGCCGTCCCATCAGGAGTCGATGGCGCGGACCGTCGTCGCCGGCCTGGTCGCCCGTCGCACCCGGAACGGCGCCGGGCGCCGCCTCGAAGAGCTCGTCCTCCTGCCAGTAGAGCGTCGCACGATCGTCGCTGAACCGGCCGACGTACGCGCGCACCTCCCCCGCCTGCAGCGCTGCGAGCGCCTCGTCGACGGATGCCG
>DASTQT010000274.1:0-3889 GCA_035761605.1 Agromyces sp.
GTCGTCGCCGTGCGCGACGACATCAGCCGAGCTGCGCTGGAGGGAGACGAGGTTCGGGGCGATCTCGGCGGCCGTGGCCGCGGTGGGCTGCCAGATGAGGAGGGTGCTGAGGAGCGCGAGAAGGAGGGCGACGAGCGACCGTGGTCGACGCCCGATGGTGTTCGAGTCCAAGGAGGAGGGTTCCTGTCTGTGTGTAGGGCAGTCGCAGCATATGGCCGGGCCGGCGTCCCGCGACATCCGTCCACATCCCCCCGTTCGGGGGATGACCCTGCGGGGCCGGATGACGCTGCGCGACGTCGCTCGGAATACTCCGAGCTTCCATGCGTTGGAATGGAACGGGCCGACGGCGTCCCGGAACCAGCACCATCCCCGGAAAGGCACGCCAATGACCCTCCTCGATCTCGCCTCGCGCCACGCCGACACCGACGCGCCGCTCATCACTCCGCTCGTCGAGCGCTGGAGCCCCCGCGCCTACGACCCGGCCGCCGAGCTCTCCGACGACACCGTCCGCACGCTGCTCGAGGCGGCCCGCTGGGCGCCGTCGGCGAACAACGTGCAGCCCTGGCGCTTCATCGTCGCCCGCCGCGGCACCGCGGCGTTCACGACCATCCACGACGCCCTCATGGGCTTCAACCAGGCGTGGGCCGACTCGGCCGCCGCGCTCGTCGTGAACATCGCGGAGGTCGCCGACGAGGGCGGCGCGCCGCGCCCGTGGGCGAAGTACGACCTCGGCCAGGCCGTCGCCCACATGTCGGTGCAGGCCCAGCACGACGGGTTGCACACCCACCAGATGGGCGGCTTCGACGCCGCGCGCCTCGCCGAGGCGTTCGGCCTCCGCGACGGGCTCGAGGTCGTCTCGATCACCGCGGTCGGCAAGGTCGGCGACGCCTCCGCCCTGCCCGAGCCGCTCCGCGAGCGCGAGGTCGCCCCGCGCAGCCGCAAGCCGCTCGACGAGCTGGTGATCGCGGCGGCCTGAGCCGACGACGAGAAGGGGCGGATGCCGCGTACGCGACATCCGCCCCTGTTGCGTCTCAGCGGGACGACGAGACCCCGCGGATCAGCCGCCCACCGCCGCGAGCGCGTTCACGATGCCCGCGCCGTAGAAGCCGTTGGACTCCGCCGTGCCCTCGCACGTGTGCGTCGACGTCACGGTGTTGCCCGCCGGCAGCGTGCGCGTGTAGGTGAACCCTGCCGGGTCGGGGCAGGCCTTCGCCGTCGCCGACCCGAGCAGGATGTCCTCGACCTCGGCCGGGTCGAGGCCCAGGCCGCCGCCGCGCTGGCGCTCGCCGTACTGGCTCACGATGAGCGCCGCGACACCCGCCGCGTGCGGCGAGGCCATCGACGTGCCCTGCAGGTACTGGTAGTACGCGCACTCCGTGCCCTTGGCGTCGCAGCTCTCGACCGCCCACGGCACGACGACGTCGCCGTTCTCGTCGATCGCGCCCTCCGCCTCGGCCAGCGCCGCCGGGTAGGCCGCGAGGATGCCCGCCGCGTAGTCGCGCGTGCCCGCAGCGGTGTCGTACACGTCGCCGCCGGGGGCCGCGACATCCACGAAGTCATCGCCGTAGTTCGAGTAGTACGACTTGCGCTCCGAGATGCCGGTGCTCGAGACGGAGATCACGCCCTCGCCTTCGGTCGGCATCGAGATGCACGACTCGGGGTCGAGCAGGTCGCGCACGTAGGCGACCTCGCCGGGCACGCCCGCGAAGTCGGGGCTCGACGCGTCGGAGATCACCTTGGTGTAGTCGCTCGCGCCGTTGCCGGCCGCCGCGACGAGCGTCACGCCGCTGTCGCGGGCGAAGTCGAGCGCGCGCTGCATCGCGGTGATGATGGTCTGCTGCTCGGCCCGGTCTTCAGCGCTGTCGGCCGGGTGGTCGACGCAGTTGAACAGCCACGGGTCGACGTAGTAGCTCATGTTGACCACGTCGATGCCGTTCTCGCCCGCGTAGGTGAGCGCGTCGACCGAGGCCTGCACGAAGAAGTAGCCCGAGTCCTGGCCGGCGCGGAGGTTCACGAGGCTGACCTCGGGCGCGACGCCCGCGATGCCGATGCCGTTGATCGGCGAGCCGATCGTCGACGCGACGTGCGTGCCGTGGCCGTTCTCGTCGACGTCGGCGGCATCCTCGCAGGAGCCGTCGGCCTCCTCGTCGCAGGCACCGTCGACGGGGTCGCCGTTCGCGTCGACCGGGATGTCGACCGTGAAGTTGCGGCTCAGCTTGCCGTCGAAGTTCGGCGCGATGTCGGGGTGGCTGCCGTCGACGCCGGTGTCGATGATGCCCACCGTCACCTTCTTGTCGCCGCGCTCGACCGAGTACGAGCCGTCGACGGTCGCGTCGATCTGCTGCATGTCCCACTGCAGGTCGGCGAGGGGCTCGGCGCCCTTCACCGGCTTGCCCGGGTCGCCGGGCTTGCCGCTCGCGGCCGCCTCGGCGGGCGTCACGCGGGTCTCGCGCTCGACCGCCTCGTCGGCGGCCTTGCGCTTCGCCTCGGCCTTCGCGGCCGCGTCGTCGGGCACGCCGCCGATCACGCGATTGCCGGCGGTGCCCTCGATCACCGCCTGGTCGGCGGCCTGCTCGGCGAACGTCGCATCGGTCGTCACGACCGTGGCGACGCCGACCTCGGCGTTCTCGCTGACGATCGTGCCGCCGGAGGCCTCGACCGCCGCACGCGCCTCGGCCGAGGAGGTGCCCTCGGCGAAGACGACGACGTACTGCTGCTCACCGCCGGTGGGGGCGGCGGTCGCCGCGGTCGCCGACGCGGCCGCGAGGCCGGTGACGGCGAGCGCGAGCACGGATGTCGCGGCGATGGATCGCATCACTCTCATAGACATGGATTCCCTTCTTCGGGCGGCACCCGTTCGGGGGGTGCGCACACTCGCGCAATGCTGGCACAGGCCACAGACGAAGGGAAGGGTCGTCTCCGGTTCGGGTGGGCGGATGTCGCGACATCCGCTTCGCCCGCCCGCCCGGGATACCCGTTACGGGCGCAGCAGCACCTTGGTCGCCCGGCGCTCGTCCATCGCGGCGTACGCCTCGGCGGCCTGCGAGAGCGGAAGCTCGAGGTCGAACACCCGGCCGGGGCGGATGGCGCCGGAGCGCACGTCGGGCAGCAGCTCGTCGATGTACCCGCGCACGGGCGCGACGCCGCCGTTCACGCCGACGTTGCGGTTGAACATCAGCCGCACGGGCAGCTCGGGGCCGCCGTTCGGCACGCCGACGAAGCCGACCATGCCGCCGGGCCGCGCCGACCGGAGCGCCTGGTCCATGGATTCCTTCGTGCCGACGCACTCGAGCACGCGGTCGGCGCCGATGCCGCCGGTGAGCTCCTGCACGCGCGCGACACCCTCGTCGCCGCGCTCCTCGACGATGTGCGTCGCGCCGAACTCGCGCGCGAGCGCCTGCCGGTCGGCGTGCCTTGACATCGCGATGATCGTCGTCGCGCCGAGCCGCTTCGCCGCGATGATCGCGCAGAGCCCGACCGCGCCGTCGCCCACGACCGCGACCGAGTCGCCCGGCCCGACGCCGGCCGAGACGGCGGCGTGGTGGCCGGTGCCCATGACGTCCGAGAGCGTGAGCAGCCCTGGGATCTCGTCGTCGGCGACCGGTCCGGGCACGACCGCGAGCGTGCCATCCGCCAGCGGCACGCGCACGCGCTCGCCCTGCCCGCCGTCGGCGAACCCGCCGGCGCGGTCCTCGCCGCCCCACCAGCTGCCCTGCACGCATGACGTGCTCACGCCGTTGCGGCAGTTCACGCACGTGCCGTCGCACACGTAGAACGGTGCGATCACGAAGTCGCCCTCCTTCACGATCGTCACGTCGGAGCCCACGGATTCGACGATGCCGACGAACTCGTGCCCGATGCGGTGCACCGCGTTCGTGGGCGTGATGCC
>DASTQT010000275.1:0-2212 GCA_035761605.1 Agromyces sp.
GGGCTCGCCTCGGCCGACCTTGACCTTCACGACGTAGTCGCCGTCGGCGTCCGGGCCACGTCGCGGGCCCGTGAGCGCCGACACCTCGGCGGCGGGCGGAGCGCCGGTCGCGCCATCCGCCCCGGCCTCGCGGTACATCGCACCGTGCATGGGCGTGATCGTGAGCGACTCCAGCCACGCGTCGCCGCCCTCGGCCCACAGGCCGATCGCGTCGGCGCCCGCGTTCGGGAACACTTGGTCGGTGATCGTCGTGCGGCCGCCGTCGGCGAACACCTCGACCGATGCGCGGTCGACGTAGACGGTCAGCGCGAGCTTCCCGTCCGCGAGGGCGACCGGCGCGTCGTCGAACGACGCGAACGCCGGGTGGAAGCCCGTGTTCCCCGACTCGCGCCGGTCGACGAACAGGCGCGCGGATGACGAGTCCCACCCGATGCGCGTCGCCGCCGCGTCGTCGCCCAGCACGCGGAGGCCCACGGCATCCGCGTCACCCGGTGCGACGACCGCGTCGATGCGCACGACGTCGCCAGCCACGGGCAGCGTCTCGACGCCCTCGGCGATCGGCCGCGCGCCATCCGCATACGCGATCGCCGGGCGCTCGAGCTCGGCGAGCTCGGGCACGACGCGCTGCGCGAGACGCGGCCCGCGATCGGTCGTGACGAGCTCGACGTCGCGCGGCAGCGCCATCGCGCTCCGCCAGGTGCCCGTCGGGATGTCGTTGGCGTAGTCCCAGTTGTTCATCCAGCCGAGCATCACGCGGCGCCCGTCGGGCGCGCCCGAGAACGACACGGTCGCGTAGTAGTCGCGGCCCCAGTCGAGCCAGTCGTAGCCCTCGATGCGCGGTGCGGCCGCGGCATCCGAGAACATCACCTGGTCGACGAGGATGTGGCCCCAGCCGAAGCGGTTGTTGTCGACGACCCGGATCGACGCCTCACGGCCGGCGAACTCGGAGACGTCCCAGCTCGTCCAGTCGAGGTGCTCGCTGTTGCGACCGGTCGCGGTGCGCACGACCTCGCCGTCGACGACGAGGTTCACCGAGGTCTCGTCGCTGCGCGCCTGCGCCGGCTCGGCGCCGAGCACGAGGTGGTCGACCGTCAGGTGGCCCCAGCCGCCCGTGGCGTCGTCGTGCACCTGGAAGCGCGCGTCGCGACCGGCGAACTCCGAGACATCCCACGACTGCCAGTTGAGCTGGCCCGCCTCGGGGCCGGTGGCCGTGCGCACGACCTCGCCGTCGACGAGGAGGCGCACCTCGAGTGTGCCGTTGAGCCGCTTCCCGCCACCGACGAGGAACGAGAGGTGGTCCTCACCCGGCTCGATCGTGAACTCCGGCGACGTGAGGTCGCCCAGGTTGTCGTCGCCCTTCGGGCCGCCCTCCCACGTGTTGAGTCGCTTCTGGCCGAGGTAGTAGTCGCCGCCGGCGGTGCTCGGGTTGCGCCACGGCTCCGTCGCGAGGTCGCCCGTCGCCGCCCAGCCGGTGTCGACGAGCGTCGTGCCGTCGGCGAACTCGAAGCCGTCGAACAGCAGGCGGCCGGCGGGCGGTTCGTTGCCGAGCTGCGTGCCGTCGACGTGCGGGTGGTTGCCGCCGCCGACGAGGAGGTTCAGGAAGTCCTGCTCCACGGTGAACGTCGGCGACTCGAGCGTGCCGACCGGCCAGTCGCCGTCGTGGAAGCCGTTCACGAGGCCCGCGCCGACGAAGCCCGACACCGGGTTCTGTCCCGGCAGCGTGCCGGCCGCGGGGGCCGTGCCCCACGGGCCGTCCTTCCAGTTGCCCGGCTCGTTGCCGGCCGTCCAGTCGCCCCAGGTGCCGTCGTCGAACGACGCGAACACGTCGCCCGCCGGGAGCGAGTCATCCGTCACCGTGCTCTCGGAGGTGAAGGTGGTGCCGTCGAACTCGCCCACGAAGTACTGGCCGCCCGACCCGCCGGCCACCGAGCCGGGGTTGAGGTTCACGACCATGACCCACTTGACGTTCGACGGGTCGCCGTCGACCGCGAGCGGGAACAGGTCGGGGCACTCCCAGATGCCGCCGGTCGCGTTGGCGGGGCCGAAATCGCTGAGGTGCGTCCAGGTCTTGAGGTCGTCGCTGCGGTAGAGGACCACCTTGTACTGCAGCGCCTCGACCGCGACCATGACCCAGTACGACTCGCCCGTCTCGGGGTCGGTGTAGCGGATGACCTTCGGGTCGCGGAAGTTCGCCGAGCCGCGGTCGACCACG
>DASTQT010000276.1:0-2562 GCA_035761605.1 Agromyces sp.
CGGCGTGGACTGGGACTGGGCGCTCGTGCACATGCACTCCGACCTGCGGCGCACGTACGGCGAGGAGTTCCTGCAGCTCGGCTCGACGCAGCCGATCAGTCACACGCTCGACCTCGCGTTCGGGTACTGGTGCACGGCGAAGGTCGCGGCCCGCGTAGGCGACCACGCCCTCGTCGAGCAGTTCACGGCGCTGGCCGGGCGGTGGCGCAACGCCTTCGACGGCGAGTCCGGGCTGCTGCACCACTCGACCTTCTACGAGGGCAGCCGCTACAACTACTCGTTCCGGCTGCTGCACGACATGCGCAGCCGCATCGCGCTGGCGGGCGGCGACGAGGCCTTCACGGGCCTGCTCGACGCGTTCTTCGGGTTCGGCGCGCCGCCGGTGCGCCAGCCGGGTGTGGCACCCGACCTGCAGGAGATCGCCGACGGCTACGCGCTCGGCCGGTTCGAGGGCCTGAACAACGAACCCGACATGGAGGCGCCCTGGGCGTACCAGTACGCCGGACGCCCCGACCGCACTGCCGAGATCGTGCACGCGGCCGTCCACCAGATGTTCGGCACGGGCCGAGGAGGGCTGCCCGGCAACGACGACTCCGGCGGGCTCAGCTCCTGGTACGTCTGGGCGTCGCTGGGCCTCTTCCCGGTGGCCGGGCAGAACCTGTTCCTCGTCAACGCGCCCTCGTTCGCCGAGTCCGAGCTCCGCGTCGGCGAGGGCTCGTTCGCCATCCGGACCGAGGGGTTCGTCGAACCGCGCCCCGACGGCCCGGCCCAGTACGTGCAGTCCGCGACGTTCAACGGGGATCCGCTCGAACGCACGTGGCTGCGCGGCGACGAGGTGCATCGCGGCGGCGACCTCGTCGTCCGGCTCGGGCCGGAACCCGGCGACTGGGGGCGGATGTCGCGACCCCCGTCATCCTCGGACGCCTGAGCCGCGACATCCGCCGGCGCTTCCCGCGCCTCCCCCGACCCGCCCGCATGCCCATCCGAACGGAAGGACGAGCCCATGACCACCAGACCCCGACGCCGACTCGTCATCGTCAATCGCGCCGACCCGGTCATCTGCGGCCATTCGGTCGAGGGGCGCAACCTGGCCGAGGCGGCGCTCGAGCGCGGCTTCGACGAGGTGCGCATCGTGACGTGGCCCGTCGAGCGGCTCGAGGCCACCGGCCTGCCGCTCAAGCCGCTGGACCGCATGCTGCCGTACAGCGAGGGGATCATCGTCGAGCGACCCGAGCCCGTCGGCGACTACAAGGTGCCCGACGGCCGGTACCTCGCCGGCATCACGGGCCGCCTCGTCGAGCTGTTCACCGACGGGGTTCCCACCGTGTGCCTGTCGCTGTACCTCAGCCCGCACACGGTCGCCGTGACCGACGCGGTGCGTGCGGCGTGGAGCACCGGCCTGCCGGTCAACGTCACGACCATCGCCGAGGCGGTCGGGTCGGATGTCACGAACGTGGTGCGCTCGTGCGTGGAGGAGGGTCGCTTCGGGGCGGCCGCGCACATCCTCTCGAGCTACCTCGCGCAGGACCACTGCGTCGCGGTGTCGGAGTACACCCGCGACCTCATCGTCGCGGCGGCGGCCGAGATCGACGCGTTCCACGGCACGCGCTTCGCCGACCAGTGCCGCGAGCGCATCCGCATCTCCTACCCTGCGATCGACACGTCGCTGTACGTCGACCTCGACCCGGCGCTCGTCGACGGCGTGCTCGCGGCGCGCGGGCTCGAACGCGACGGCTACGTGTTCTTCCTCTCCCGGCTCACGAAGGCGAAGGGCGTCGACGACCTCATCGCGGGCTTCGAGCGCACACCTGCGAACGCGCGCCTGAAGCTGGTGATCGCCGGTCGGGGGCCGGATGCCGCGGCGCTGCAGCGCCTCGCGGCCGCGTCGCCGCTCGCCGACCGCATCGTGTTCCTCGACGACGTCGACGACGCCGAGAAGCCGTACCTCATGGCCGGCTGCGCCGCGTACGTGCTGCCGAGCAAGCCGCGCCCGGAGTTCGTCGAGACGTTCGGCATCGCGCTGGCCGAGCAGATGCTCGCGGGCGGCGGCGCCGTGATCACCACGGACACGGGCGGCATCGGCGAGGCGGTGGGCGACCACGCGTTCATCGTGCCGGTGGAGGATGCCGATGCGATCGCGGCGGCGATCGACGCCGCGCTCGCGCTGCCGGCCGACGAACGGGCGGCGCGCGCCGCGCGGGCCCGGGCCCACGCGCTGCAGTTCGACCGTCGGGTCGTGTTCGACCGGCTGTTCGACGGCGCGGGCGTGCTGCCGGCGCGACTGCCCCTCTGAGTCCCCTGTCTCTTCGGCGGTCGCGCCCCGGGCCGGAACGTATGCTGGGCTCGGTCGCGTCCGCGCCGCTGCAGCCGAGGGGGGTCCGCATGCCCACGATCATCGCCGTCACCGGTCGCGCCGAGGAGCGCGTCGAGCCAGAGCTCGGCGCGGTCTCGCTGGCGGTCGGCACGTCGGGCGCCGAGCGGGACGCGATCATGCGCTCGGTCGCCGAGACGCACGAGCGCCTGCTCGAGGAGGTGCGCGAGCTCGACGCGTCCGGCGCGCTC
>DASTQT010000277.1:0-5647 GCA_035761605.1 Agromyces sp.
ATGGCGTCCATCCACGCGAGGTTGTTCGGCGTGATCGGCGTGCCCTGGATCGGGATGTCGAGCAGCCACGGATGCCGCCGGTGCACGTCGACCTGCGCCTGCCCGATGCCCCGCAGCCGGCCGCGCCAGTCGGACGGCTCGAGCCCGGGATCGGGCTCGGGCGGCATCCCGATGCCCTGCTCCTGCATGAGCACGAGCAGGTCGTCCTTCGCCGTGACGTACCGGTAGAGCGACATCGTCGTGTAGCCGAGCGACTGCGCCACCCGGCTCATCGAGACGGCGGCGAGGCCCTCGGCGTCGGCGATCTCGACGGCCGCGTCGACGATGCGCTCGATGCTCATCTCGCGCTTGGGGCCGCGCTGCGGGTTGGCGGCGACGCCCCACGCGAGGGCGACGCCGCGCGGCAGCTCGGGCTCGACGGGTGTCTCGGCGGTCATCCGGCTCCAATCGGCGGGAGGTGCTTGCGCCCAGTCTAGAACTGTGTATTACTTAAACTGTCGTGGACGACATACACAGTTTATTCCATACACGAAAGGTGCAGACCATGGACCTCGCGATCGACGCGCGCGGCATCGCCAAGCGATTCCGCTCGGTCGAGGTGCTCGACGGCCTCGACCTCGCGGTCGACGCCGGCAGCGTGTTCGCCCTCCTCGGGCCGAACGGCGCCGGCAAGACGACCACGATCAACATCCTCACGACGCTCGTCCGACCCGACGCCGGCACGGCCACGGTCGCGGGCGTCGACCTGCTCGCGGACCCCGACGGCGTCCGGTCCCGCATCAGCCTCACCGGTCAGTCGGCCGCGGTCGACGAGGTGCTCACCGGGCGCGAGAACGTCGTCATGCTCGCGCGGCTCTCCGGCCTGGGCTCCCGTTCGGCGTCGGCGCGCGCCGACGAGCTGCTCGAGCGCTTCGACCTCGCGGACGCTGCGGGGCGCCGCGTCGGCACGTACTCCGGCGGGATGCGGCGGCGGCTCGACCTGGCACTGAGCCTCGTCGTGCCGACGCGCGTGATCTTCCTCGACGAGCCGACCACCGGACTCGACACGCGGAGCCGGCAGGAGCTCTGGCGCATCATCCGCGAGGTCGCCGACGCGGGCGCCACGGTGTTCCTCACCACGCAGTACCTCGAGGAGGCCGATCGGCTCGCCGACCGCATCGCCGTGCTCGACGGGGGCCGGATCGCCGCCCAGGGCACGGCATCGGAGCTCAAGGCGCAGGTCGGCGGCGACGTCGTCGAGCTGCTCGGCCCCGACGACGAGGTGCTCGCCGAACTCCCCACGGACGGCACCGTGCACGGGCTCCGCGCGGCCGTCGACGAGCTCGACCGGCTCGCGGCCTCCTCCGTCGAGGGCGCCAGGGTCGCCATCCGCCGGCCGAGCCTCGACGACGTGTTCCTCGCCATCACGGCGCGGCCGGACGAGCCGGCGCGCGATGCCGACCTCATCGGAACGAAGGGCCGATCATGACCACGCTCATCCCCGCTGCCTCTCCCGCACCAGCTGCCGCCGCCGCCGAGCGGGCCCGTCCGTCCGGGCTCACCGCCGAGGCCGTCTTCATCCGGCGGAGCATCACGCACTCCCTCCGCGACACCGAGGCGCTGCTCATGGCGGTGATCCTCCCGACCATGCTCATGCTGCTGTTCACGTACGTCTTCGGGGGCGCCCTCGACCCGTCGGGCGACTACGTCGACTACGTCGTGCCGGGCATCATCCTGCTCTGCGCCGGCTTCGGCGCGAGCTCGACGGCGCTCTACGTCGCCCGCGACATGACCACGGGCATCATCGACCGGTTCCGCACGATGCCGCTGCGGTCCGGCGCCGTGCTCACCGGCCACGTCGCGGCGAGCATGCTGCGGAACCTGTTCGCGACGGGGGTCGTGGTCGTGGTCGCGCTGCTCGTCGGCTTCCGGCCCACGGCGACGCCGCTCGAATGGATCGCCGCGCTCGCGCTGGTCGCCCTGTACATCCTCGCGATCACGGCGCTCTTCGCGGCGATCGGGCTCGCGGCGTCGAGCCCCGACGCGGCGAACGCGTACGGCTTCATCCTGCTGTTCCTGCCCTACCTGTCGAGCGCGTTCGTGCCGGTCGACACCCTGCCCGACTGGCTCGCGTGGTTCGCCGAGCACCAGCCCATCACGCCCGTGATCGAGGCCATCCGCAGCCTGCTCATGGGCACGCCGATGGGCGACGCGGCCTGGTGGGCGGTCGGATGGTGCGTCCTCGTGATCGCGGTCGCCGCCGTCTGGGGGTCGTGGCTGTTCCGCCGCAAGGCGGGTCGCCGCTGACCCGAGCGATGGTCGGTGACGGATGCCGCGGGGACGGGCCGCCCCGCGGCATCCGTCACGCCCAGCCCCCGAGCCCGCGCCACGTCTAGAATCGAGCGGTCATGACTGTCATCCACGACTGCTCGGTCGAGTCCGAGCTCCTCGCCGGCATGCGCCTGGCCCGTCGCGCCATCGGCAGCGGCGAGCTCGTCGTCATCCCCACCGACACGGTCTACGGCGTCGCCGCGGACGCGTTCAGCCCCGCCGCCGTGCAGCGGCTCCTCGACGCGAAGGGGCGCGAGCGCACGTCGCCGCCGCCCGTGCTCGTCCCCGGCATCCCGACGCTCGACGCGCTCGCGGTCGAGGTGCCCGAGGCGGTCCGCAAGCTCGTCGCCGAGTTCTGGCCGGGCGGGCTCACCGTGATCCTGCGCGCCCAGCCGTCGCTGCAGTGGGACCTCGGCGAGACGCGCGGCACCGTCGCGCTGCGCATGCCCGACCAGCGCATCGCGCTCGAGCTGCTCTCCGAGACCGGGCCGCTCGCGGTTTCGTCGGCGAACCTCTCGGGCATGCCGTCCGCGACGACCGCGCAGGACGCCGCCGACATGCTCGGCGACAGCGTCTCCGTCTACCTCGACGGCGGCCCGGCCGGCGCCGGCTACCAGGCGATCGGCGAGCGTCCGGGCGACACGTCGTCGACGATCGTGGATGCCACGGGCATCGACGCCGACGGCGCCGGCGTGCTCCGCATCGTGCGCGCGGGCGTGATCTCGCGCGAGCGGATCGCCGAGGTGGTGGGGGAGGAGCTGCTCGCCGAGCCGTCCGAGCCCGCCGGCCCCGAGCCATCCGGCACCGAGCCCACCGGCTCCGAGCCCACCGGCACCGAGCCGGCCGGCACCGAGCCGGCCGGCACCGAGCCGGCCGGCACCGCCGAGACGGACGCCGCCGCCTCATGACGCTCTTCGTCGCCCTCGCGCTCGTCGCCGCGGTCGTGACCTTCGGCGGCTCGCTCGTGGTCTGGAAGCTGAGCCTGAAGTACCGGCTCTACCCGAAGATCCGCGAGCGCGACGTCCACACGCGGCCGACCCCGCGACTCGGCGGCATCGCGATGTTCGTCGGCATCCTCGTCGCGTTCGCCGCGGCCGCATGGGTCTCGACGCTCGGCATCGCGCGCTTCTCGATCGTCGAGATCATCTTCCAGGACCGGTGGCAGGTGCTCGCGATCCTCATCGCCGCCGGGCTCATCGTCGCGATGGGCGTCGCCGACGACATCTGGGAGCTCGACTGGATCACCAAGCTCGCCGGCCAGTTCATCGCCGCCGGGCTCATCGCCTGGCAGGGCGTCTCGATCGTCTCGCTGCCGATCGGCGGCCCCGACGGCGGCATCACGGTCGGCTCGTCGTGGATGAGCGCGACGATCACGGTGTTCACCATCGTGCTCGTCATGAACGCGATCAACTTCATCGACGGGCTCGACGGCCTCGTCGCGGGCGTCGCGCTCATCTCGAGCGGCGTGTTCTACCTCTACTCGTACCTGCTCGTGCAGCAGACCTCGCCGACGAACTACTTCAACCTGGCGTCGCTGCTCGCGGTGCTCGTGGTGGGGGCGTGTGCGGGGTTCCTGCCGTTGAACTGGCATCCCGCGAAGCTGTTCATGGGCGACGCGGGCGCGCTGCTCGTGGGCCTGCTCATGGCGACGTCGGCCATCGCCGTGACCGGCCAGGTCGATCCGTCCCTGCTCGGCACCGACGAGCTGTTCCCGGCGTTCATCCCGATCATCATCCCGTTCGCGGTGCTCGTGATCCCGCTGCTCGACTTCGGCCTCGCCGTCATCCGCCGCCTGCGGGCCGGCAAGTCGCCGTTCGCGGCCGACCGCAAGCACCTGCACCACCGGCTGCTCGACATGGGCCATTCGCACCTGCACGCCGTGCTGATCTTCTACGGCTGGACCGCGGTCGCCTCCTTCGGGTGCCTCCTCGCCTTCGTGTTCCCGGTGTACTTCGGCATCGACTCGAGCTGGGCCTTCCTGATCCTCGGCATCGGGTTCGTGATCCTCGCCGCGCTCACGCTCGCACCCCTCGGCCGCCGGAAGCGCCAGACCGTGGCGGCCGAGGCGGATGTCGCGACCGCGCCCTACGCGCCCGGCCTCGACGAGCTGGCCGGCGCGACCCCCCTGACCGCTTCCGAGCGTCCGGCGACCCCGGACGAGCACCCGACAGGAGCCCGATGACCGACGCGACCCGCGACCCCGGCGACCGCACGCCCACCTCGAACCCCGTGCTGCGGCGCGCCCTCGTCTGGGGCGGACTGCTCGCCGCGGTGATCGCCGTCGTCGGCGGCGTCATCGGGTTCGCCGTCGCGGGCACGGAGGGGCTGCTGAGCGCCCTGCTCGGCACGCTCATCGCCGTCGTCTTCATGGGCATCACCGCCGCGAGCATCCTGCTCGCCAACCGCTTCGCCGGATCCGACGTCTTCGTCGGCGCCTTCTTCGGCATCGTGCTCGGCGGCTGGCTGCTGAAGTTCATCCTCTTCATCGTGCTCGTGGTGCTGCTGCGCGGCGCCGAGTGGCTGGACCCCGTCGTGCTGTTCCTCGCGATCGTCGCCGGCGTGATCGGCTCGCTCGTGGTCGACGTGCTCGTCGTGGCGCGGTCGCGTCTGCCGTACGCGAGCGACACGCAGCTTCCCCCGCCGCCCTCCGACGACTGACGGCGCACCGGCCTCGACCCGCCCAGCGGCGCCGTCATGCGCCGATCGGCATGCGACCCGGTCGGAACGGACTTCTACACGTCGTAGCGATTCGGCAGAGCCCGGACTTCTTGCTAGAGTGTGGGAGATCCCCCACGGCTCCGCCCTGCTCAGGCATGTGCACCGAACCGTGTTCCATGTTCGTCGACGCGAGAGCTCTGCTCCACGCCCCGAAACAGGAGATAGCGCTGCTAGCTAACGCTGTGAACCTGCTGGTTCCGACTGCAACCGATGACGGTGAGTTCCATGGGCCGTCGATCGCGGAATTCTTCCCCGCCCCGCTCCTGTTCGAGGGCACGGCCTTCGAGATCAACCGCATCATGCTCGTGCGGTTCGTCGCGGTCCTCGCGCTGTTCCTCGTCTTCTGGCTCGGCACGCGACGCATGCGCGTCGTCCCGGGGCGGTTCCAGAGCCTCGTCGAGATGGGTCTCGACCTCGTCCGCGTGAACATCGCGCACGATCTGCTCGGCCGCAAGGACGGCGACCGGTTCCTGCCGATCCTCACCACGATCTTCTTCATGGTGCTGTTCATGAACCTGACGGGAATCATCCCGTTCCTGAACATCGCCGGCACGAGCGTCATCGCCGTGCCGCTGCTGCTGGCCGTCGTCGCCTACGTGACGTTCATCTACGCCGGCGT
>DASTQT010000278.1:0-4740 GCA_035761605.1 Agromyces sp.
TGACCCGGTCGCCGGTGATGAGGGTCACGCGATGCGCGCCCGTGGGTGCGGCGGCGACGGATGGCGCGGGAGGCGCGCTTCCGTCGCCGCCGGCCGGGTCGGCGGCCGCGGGGAGGGCGGCGCCGACTCCGGCGATGCCGATCGCGAGTCCGCCGAGGGCGGCGACGATCGGACGTCTGCGTCTGCGTCGGGGTGCGGGGGATGCGGGGGGTGTGGTGCGTCGTGGCATGGATGAACCTCTCGCGGGTGGAACGGGGTTGCTCAGCACGGTCGCACACGCCGCTGGCTAGGGTGGTGGCGGAGATGCGCCATGGCAGTCATCCGCCACTACCCGCAGAGGAGAGGAGGGCGCGTGCTCGACGCGATCGGCCTCGACGAGCAGCACACCGCGGTGTACCGCCTGCTGCTCGGACTGCCCTCGGCAGACGCCGAGCAGGTCGCACGCGAGGCCTCACTCGGGGTGCGCGATGCCCGGGGCATCCTCGACGACCTCGAGGCGCTCGGTCTCATCGCACGCCAGGCGTCCGCACCCGATCGCGTCGTCGCCTCGCCGCCGTCGGTCGCGCTGCGGCCGATGCTGCTCGAACGCGAACGCCGGCTGACCGCGGCGCATGAGGCGCTCGTGCACCTGAGCGACCTGTACCGCGAGGGGGCCGCGCAGCGATCGGCTCCCGATGTCGTCGACGTTGTGCTCGGACCCGAGGCGGTCATCCAGCGGCTCGGGCAGCTGCAGGCGTCGGCGGAGCGCCAGGTGAGCGCCTTCGTGCTGAAGGAGGTCGCGCTGCTCACGGGCGCCGACAACACCGAGGAGGACCGGGCGCTCGCCCGCGGCGTCCGGTATCGCGTCATCGTCGAGACGGCCGTGCTCGATCGGCCGGGCTTCGTCGACACGGTCCGCCAGCTCGAGCCGCTCGGCGAGGAGGTGCGCGTGCGACCGAGCCTGCCGACCCGCCTGTTCATCGCCGACGAGTCGCTCGCGCTGCTGCCGATGCACTCCCATGGCGAGCGGACGGTGTCCGGTGCGCTGCTCGTGCATCCGAGCGGGCTGCTCGACCTCGTGCTCGCCATGTTCGAGGAGGCGTGGCGGGACGCGCCCCGGCTGCTCGCCGACCGCGCCGAGCTGCACCTGCCCGACCCGGCTCCCGTCGATCGCGAGCTGCTCGCGCTTCTGCTCCTGGGACTGACGGATGCCGCGGCCGGCGCGCAGCTCGGCCTGTCGGTCCGAACCGTCCAGCGTCGGGTGGCCGAACTCATGGAGCGCGCCGGCGTGACCACGCGCATCCAGCTCGGCGCGGAGGCCGCGCGTCGGGGCTGGGCTTGACTGCACCATCCACTTGCCCCATCACTGAGGTTAAGTCAAGACCCTTGAAACCCTTCCCCCCGTACGGGGGCGCGTGCTAGCTTCCCTTCACATTTGCCCGGCGATCCCGGGCGATTCCCTGAAGGAGAGCACGTGAACCGACGCACGCGCGGACTGCTCGCTGTGGCTGCAGCGAGCGCGACGATGGTGGCCGGAGCCGCATTCGGCCCCGGCGCCATCGCCGCACCCGCGGAAGACCCGAACACCGGCCCGGCCGCAGCCGCCGAGGCCCGACCCGACAACCGCCCCGGTCCCCTCACCGAGCGGCAGAACGAGCGGCGCAAGGCCGCGCAGCGACTGATCCTCTCAGGCCAGGCCTCGCCCGGCGAGGACGGCGTCGTGCAGCTCGCCGAGGACAAGTACTTCCAGACCGCCGTCACCGGCACCGGCAAGCTGTTCACGATCCTCGCCGAGTTCGGCGACCAGGGCAGCGGCAAGCTGGGCACCACGCCCGGCCCGCTGCACAACGAGATCGCCGAGCCCGACCCGGCCGTGGACAACAGCACGTTCTGGACCGAGGACTTCAGCCCCGCGTACTACGACGAGCTCTTCTTCGCCGAAGGCCAGGAGTCGTTCGCCGACTTCTACTCGAAGCAGTCGAACGGCGCCTACACCGTCGCGGGCGAGGTCAGCGAATGGGTGCAGGTGCCCGGCAACGCGTCGACGTACGGCGACAACAGCGTCGAGGACTACGGCGGGGCGTGGCAGTTCGTCGAGGACTCCGGCAACGCCTGGTACGAGTCGCGCGTCGCTGCAGGCAAGTCCCTCGCCGAGATCCAGGCCGAGCTCGAGGAGTTCGACGTCTGGGACCGCTACGACTACGACGCGGACGGGAACTTCGACGAGCCCGACGGCTACCTCGACCACTTCCAGGCCGTGCACGCCGGTGAGGGCGAGGACGCCGGCGGCGGCGCCCAGGGCGAGGACGCGATCTGGTCGCACCGCTGGTACGTCAACTCGACCGACTACGGCCAGACCGGTCCGACCGTCACGAACGACGAGGGCGAGGCGGAGCAGGTCAAGTTCGGCGGCGCCGAGATCGGCGACACCGGCATCTGGATCGGCGACTACACGACCGAGCCCGAGAACGGCGGCCTCGGCGTCTTCGCGCACGAGTACGCGCACGACCTCGGCCTGCCCGACTTCTACGACACCGCGGGCGGCGAGAACTCGACGGGCTTCTGGACGCTCATGGCGAGCGGTTCGTGGCTCGGCCACGGCGACGGCGCCATCGGCACCACGCCGAACTACATGGGCCCGTGGGAGAAGCTCCAGCTCGGCTGGCTCGACTACGACGTGGTCTCGCCCGGCCAGGCCGGCGACTACACGCTGAGCCCGGCCGCCGTGCAGGTCGAGGGGCAGGCGCAGGCGCTCGTCGTCGACGTGCCCGACGCCGGCATCACGACCGAGTACACCACGCCCGCCTCGGGCACGAACGCCTGGTGGACCGGCAGCGCCGATGACCTCAACACCACGCTCTCGCGCACGCTCGACCTCACGGGCGTGAACTCGGCGACCGTCACCGCGAAGGCCTGGTACGACATCGAGGCCGGCTACGACTACCTGTACGCCGAGTACCGCCCGGCCGGCACCGCCGACTGGATCCAGATCGGCTCGCCGCTCGACGGCTCGTCGAACGGCCGCTGGTCGACCCTGCGCTACAGCGTGCCCGGCGGCGGCCCGGTGGACTTCCGGTTCCGCTACCAGACCGACGGCGGCGTGCACTACGCGGGCGCGTTCCTCGACGACATCACCGTGAAGAACGGCGGCACCACGCTGTTCGTCGACGACGTCGAGACCGACGGCACGCTCGGCTGGACCGCGGTCGGCGGCTTCAAGAAGAGCACCGGCACCGAGACGAGCGAGGGCGACCGGTACTACCTCGTCGAGAACCGCACCTACGTCGGCTACGACGCGACGCTGGAGACGGGTCCGTACCAGTTCAGCTACGGCCTCACCGCGCCCGACAAGGTCGAGCACTTCCCGTTCAACGACGGCATGCTCGTGTGGGCGATCGACGAGGCCTACGGCGACAACAACACCATCGAGCACCAGGGCCACGGCCTCGCGCTCCCGGTCGACGCGAACCCGGCGAAGTTCACGTACCCCGACGGCACGGCGCCGAGCAACCGGCGTCAGCCGCTCGACGCGGCGTTCGGCGTCCACGACGCCGACGGGGTCGTGCTGCACAAGGAGGTCGTGGTCGGCAAGGGCAAGAGCCAGACGATCGACTGGGTCGGCGCGACCTCGGCCACGGGGAAGCAGAAGGCGACGTTCTCGGATGAGGACCCGAACGCCTACTTCCACGCGTCGAACCCGCTCGGCGGCGTGATCGTCGCCGGTCACGGCGTCGACATCACGGTGCAGACGCAGGTCAGCGGCGGCGCCATGACCGTCAGCGTCGACAACCCGGGGGTCACGCCGTAGCGGCGACGACCCCACGTCAGCGGATGACGCGGCGGGTCCGTCCCCTCGGGGGCGGGCCCGCTTCGCGCTTCCGACGGCAGAATGGGCGGATGGACGCGCCCATCGACGAGCGTCTCGCCGACGCCATCGCGCGCATGCCGCTCGTGGACCATCATGCGCACGGCATGCTCCGCGATCCGCTGTCGGACGCCGACCTGCTCGACGCGATGGTCCAGGCCGAGCACGCGGCCGATCCGGCCGACGTGTTCGACAGCCAGTTCGGCTTCGCGCTGCGCCGTCACTGCGCCCCGGTGCTGGGCCTCGAGCGCTTCGCGGATGGCGCGGCCTACCTCGCCGCACGAGCGGCCCTCGGGTTCGACGAGGCCACGCGCAGGCTCCTCCGCGCGTCGGGCATCGCGGCGTACCTGATCGACGACGGGCATGCGCCGGAGCGGCTGCTGCCCGACGAGCGGATGATGCAGCTCGCCGATGCCCGGTCCTTCCCGATCGTCCGCCTCGAGACCCTGGCCGAGCGCGCCATGCGGGACTCGACCTCCGGTACGGACTTCCTCGACCGCCTCGACTCGGCCCTGACCGATGCCGCCCGACGCGCGGTCGGGTTCAAGACGATCGCCGCCTACCGCACCGGTCTCGCGCTGGAACCGGCGAAGCCGACGTGGGCCGACCTCGCCCGAGCGGCCGACGCGTGGTTCGCGGCGTCTCGCCGCGGCGGCGGTTCCCCGCGTCTCGACGACGCGACGATCGTCCGGCACCTCATGTGGTGGGCGCTCGAGCAGGGCTCGGTGCTGCAGGTGCACGTCGGCTTCGGCGACGGCGACCTCCGCGTCGACCGTGCCGACCCGTTCCTGCTGCAGCCGTTCCTCGCCGCGACCGAGCGCACCGGCGGGCGCATCGCGCTCCTGCACTGCTACCCGTACATCCGCGAGGCGGGCATGCTCGCGCACCTGTACCCG
>DASTQT010000279.1:0-3983 GCA_035761605.1 Agromyces sp.
GACGCGACCTACGTCGAGCCGATCACTCCGGAGTTCGTGGAGATGGTGATCGAGCGCGAGGCCGCCCAAGGCCACCCGATCGACGCGCTGCTGGCCACGCTCGGCGGGCAGACCGCGCTCAACACCGCGATCTCGCTGTCGGAGGCGGGAGTGCTCGACAAGCACGGCGTGGAGCTGATCGGCGCCAACATCGAGGCGATCCACCGCGGCGAGAACCGCGAGTCCTTCAAGAAGGTCGTCGAGGAGCTGGGCGGCGAGGTGGCCCGCAGCTTCATCTGCCACAGCATGGACGACTGCCTGCGCGCGGTCGGCGAGATGGGCTTCCCGGTGGTGATCCGCCCCAGCTTCACCATGGGCGGCACCGGCTCCGGCATGGCCTTCGACGAGGACGACCTGCACCGCATCGCCGGCGCGGGCCTCGCCGCCAGCCCCACCACGGAGGTGCTCCTCGAGGAGTCGATCCTCGGCTGGAAGGAGTACGAGCTGGAGGTGATGCGCGACAAGGCCGACAACGTCGTCATCGTCTGCTCGATCGAGAACCTCGACCCGATGGGCGTGCACACCGGCGACTCGATCACCGTCGCGCCGGCGATGACGCTGACGGACCGGGAGTACCAGTACCTGCGCGACCTCTCGATCGGGATCATCCGCTCGGTGGGCGTCGACACCGGCGGCTGCAACATCCAGTTCGCGGTCGACCCGGTCGACGGCCGCGTCATCGTCATCGAGATGAACCCCCGCGTATCGCGGTCGTCGGCGCTCGCGTCGAAGGCCACGGGCTTCCCGATCGCGAAGATCGCGGCGAAGCTCGCCATCGGCTACCGCCTCGACGAGATCCCGAACGACATCACCAAGGTCACCCCGGCGTCGTTCGAGCCCACGCTCGACTACGTCGTCGTGAAGGTACCGCGGTTCGCGTTCGAGAAGTTCCCCGCCGCCGACCCGACGCTCACGACGACCATGAAGTCGGTCGGCGAGGCCATGGCGATCGGCCGGAACTTCACGACCGCGCTGCAGAAGGCGCTGCGCTCGCTCGAGAAGCGCGGGTCGAGCTTCCACTGGGAGGACGAGTCGCGTTCGGTCGACGAGCTGCTCGAGGCCGCGTCCGTGCCGACCGACGGGCGCATCGTCCTCGTGCAGCAGGCGCTGCGCAAGGGCGCGACGATCGAGCAGGCCTTCGAGGCCACGAAGATCGACCCCTGGTTCCTCGACCAGATCGTGCTGATCAACGAGGTCGCCGAGCGGGTCGCGGCGTCCGACGCACTCGACACCGACACGATGCTGCTCGCGAAGGACCATGGGTTCTCCGACGCGCAGATCGGCCAGCTCCGCGGCTTCGGCGAGGCCGACGTCCGCGAGGTGCGCCACATCCTCGGCATCCGGCCGGTGTTCAAGACCGTCGACACGTGCGCCGGCGAGTTCCCAGCGCTCACGCCGTACCACTACTCGAGCTACGACCTCGAGACCGAGGTCGTGCCGAGCGAGCGCCGCAAGGTCGTCATCCTCGGTTCCGGCCCGAACCGCATCGGCCAGGGCGTCGAGTTCGACTACTCGTGCGTGCACGCGTCGTTCGCGCTGTCCGACGCCGGGTTCGAGACCATCATGATCAACTGCAACCCCGAGACGGTCTCGACCGACTACGACACGAGCGACCGCCTGTACTTCGAGCCGCTCACGCTCGAGGACGTGCTCGAGGTGATCCACGCCGAGTCGCAGTCGGGCGAGCTCGTCGGCGTCGTCGTGCAGCTCGGCGGCCAGACCGCGCTCGGGCTCGCGAAGGGCCTCGAGGCGGCGGGCGTGCCGATCCTCGGAACGAGTCCGGACGCGATCGACTCCGCCGAGGAGCGCGGCCAGTTCTCCGCGATCCTCGACGCGGCGGGCCTCACCGCTCCGCGCAACGGCACCGCGATCGACCTCCCCGGCGCGGTCCAGATCGCCGAGCAGATCGGCTACCCGGTGCTCGTGCGCCCGAGCTACGTGCTCGGCGGGCGCGGCATGGAGATCGTGTACGACACCGCGTCGCTCGCCGACTACTTCGCGCGCATCGAGGGACAGGGGATCGTCGGCCCGACGCACCCGCTGCTCGTCGACCGGTTCCTCGACGACGCGATCGAGATCGACGTCGACGCGCTCTACGACGGCACCGAGCTGTACGTCGGCGGCGTCATGGAGCACATCGAGGAGGCCGGCATCCACTCCGGCGACTCGAGCTGCACGCTGCCGCCCGTGACGCTCGGCCGCGCCGAGATCGACCGCGTGCGCGAGGCGACCCGCCTGATCGCCGAGGGCATCGGGGTGCAGGGCCTCCTCAACGTGCAGTTCGCGATCGGCGCTGGCGTGCTCTACGTGCTCGAGGCGAACCCGCGCGCGAGCCGCACGGTGCCGTTCGTCTCGAAGGCGCTCGGCATCCCGCTCGCCAAGGCCGCGTCGCGCATCATGGTGGGCGCCTCGATCCGCGAGCTCGTCGACGAGGGCATGCTGCCCGCGGTCGACGGCTCACGCGTGCCGTTCGACGCGCCGGTCGCCGTGAAGGAGGCCGTGCTGCCGTTCCACCGGTTCCGCACGCGCGAGGGCATCATGGTCGACTCCGTGCTCGGCCCCGAGATGCGCTCGACCGGCGAGGTGATGGGCATCGACAAGGACTTCCCGACCGCGTTCGCGAAGAGCCAGCTCGCCGCCTACGGCGGGATGCCGCTCTCGGGCCGCGTGTTCGTGTCGGTCTCCGATCGCGACAAGCGCGCCATCATCCTGCCGGTGCTGCGCCTGAAGCAGCTCGGCTACGACCTCGTCGCCACCGAGGGCACGGCCGAGGTGCTGCGCCGCAACGGCATCGAGGCCGAAACCGTGCTGAAGTTCAGCGAGAAGCACGACGAGGCCGACCCGTCCGTGGTCGAGCTCATCCACCGCGGCGAGATCGACGTGGTCGTGAACACCCCCAGCGGTCGCTCCGCTCGGGCCGACGGCTACGAGATCCGGGCCGCGGCGGTCGCCGCCGACCTCCCGCTGTTCACCACGATCGCCGAGCTCTCGGCGGCCGTCGCCTCGCTCGACGCCGTCAAGGGCGGGTTCGAGGTGACGAGCCTGCAGGAGTATGCCGCGCGTCGCGCTGCCGAGGTGGTCGCATGAACGGCACCACGTCCTTCGGTGAGCGCCTGCACGGCGTGTTCACCGCGTGGGGACGGCTGTGCGTGGGCATCGACCCGCACGCGTCGCTGCTCGACCGGTGGGGTCTCGACGACTCCGCCGCGGGCGCGCGCGAGTTCGGACTGCGCGTCGTGGGCGCCGCAGCCGGCCGAGCGGGCATCGTGAAGCCGCAGGTCGCGTTCTACGAGCGCCACGGCGCGGCCGGCTACGCCGCGCTCGAGCGCGTGCTGGCCGAGGCCCGCGACGCCGGCCTGCTCGTGATCGCCGACGTCAAGCGCGGCGACATCGGCACGAGCGTCGACGCGTACGGCGAAGCCTGGCTGCGGCCCGGCTCGAGCCTCGAGTCCGACGCCATGACGATCAGCGCGTACCAGGGCCTCGGGTCGATCGAATCGGTCATGCTCCGGGCGGATGCCGCGGGCAAGGGGCTCTTCGTGCTGTCCGCCACGTCGAATCCCGAGGCCGTCGCGATCCAGCGCGCGGTGCTGCAGCAGTCCAGTCGCGAGGGCGACACGGTCGCCGCCGCGATCTGCGGCGGCGTCGCGGCGTGGAACGCCGCGCGCGAGGATGCCGCGGACCGGCCCATGGGCTCGATCGGCGTGGTCCTCGGCGCGACCGTCGACCTCGCGGCATCCGGCATCGACACCTCGGCCGACCCGGTGACGCCCACGCTGCCGGTGCTCGCCCCGGGGTTCGGGCACCAGGGGGCCGACGTACGCGACCTCGGGGCGATCTACGGGTCGCTGTCGGCGGGCGTGATCGTGAGCGAGTCGCGGTCGCTGCTCGGCGAGGGACCCGACGGCATCGCGGAGGCGATCGTGCGACGCGCCGACGAGATC
>DASTQT010000280.1:0-3298 GCA_035761605.1 Agromyces sp.
GGCGCGAGCGAGCTGCTCGCCGCATCCGACGACGACCCGGCCGAACTGCGCCGCCGCGTCACGAGCCCCAAGGGCACGACCGAGCGGGCGATCGCGGTGCTGCAGGAGGCCGACCTCTCGGGCCTCTTCGACCGCGCCACCGACGCCGCGCTCGCCCGCGCGCGCGAACTCGCCGCCGGCGCCTGACGCCCCTTGCGGGTCGAGTGGCGGCGAAGCCGCTCCTCTGTTGGTCGAGTAGCGGCGAAGCCGCGTATCGAGACCCCCACGCGGCACGGGTCGGGCTCGATACGGCCTCCGCCCTACTCGACCACCGGCGCGGCCGGCGCGCGCTCGAGCAGCACCATCACCTCGAAGTGCGTCGTCTGCGGGAACATGTCGAACACGCGCGCCTTCACCGGCCGCAGCGACGGCATCGCCGCGAGGTCCTTCACGAGCGATGCGACGTTGCAGCTCGAGTAGAGCACGTGCGCGGCATCCGACCGCTCGAGCCAGCCCGCGAGCTCGGCGCCGATCCCGCGGCGGGGCGGGTTCACGACCACGAGGTCGGGGGCGGATGGCGCGGCGAGCGCGAACGCGGTGGCGTCGCCCGCGGCGAAGCGCACGCGTGAGAGCGCGGCATCCGTTCGGCTCAGCTCGGCGCTGGCAACCGCCTCGACGCTCGTCTCGATGCCCGTGACCTCGGTCGCGCCGTCCGCGAGGTGCAGCGCGAATCCGCCGACGCCCGAGTAGAGGTCCCATGCGTGCTCGGGCGCGAGCTCGCGGATCCATGCGCGCGCCTCGGCGTAGAGCGCCTCGGCGATCGCGGTGTTCGTCTGGAAGAAACTCTGCGGGCGCAGGTGCATCGTCACGTCGTTGAGGCGCATCGGGAGCGTGTCGGCGTCGGTGAGCACGACCTCGTCGGCGCCCTCGAGCACGGCCTTGTGCTCGGGCAGCAGGTTCGCGGTCACGACCCTCGCTCGGGGCAGCTCGGCGAGCAGCGTGGGCAGGTGCTTGCGCATGCGCCCGAGCGGTTCGGTCGAGCGCAGCACGAAGCGCACCATGAGCTCGCCGTCGGGCGACTCGGTGACGATGACGTGCTTGAGCTCGCCGCGGCGGGATGCCACGTCGTACGGCGTGATTCGCGCGAGCGTGATGAACCGCGCGAGCACCGGGAACGCCGCGCGATGCCCGGGCGAGCAGATGCCGCACGCCTGCAGGTCGACGCCGTGCCCGTCGGCGTCGAGGATGCCGATGGTCGGCACGTCGACGGTGCCCCCGACGACCATCTTCGCCTTGTTGCGGTAGTCGCGCTCGCCGCTGGCGACGGGCGGGAGCCAGGTCGGCACGTCGAACGGCGCGAGCAGTTCCTCGGCGTGCCGCTGCTTGTCGGCGAGCTGCGCCGGGTACGGGCGGCCCATGAGCGAGCACGAGCGGCATCGCCACGCGTCGAAGTACGGGCACTGCACGCGTCAAGGGTACGCGGGCCGGGCGGGTCAGCCCTCGGTGACCAGCTCTCGCGCACGCATGCCGACGATCGCGGCCGTGACGCCGGCCGCCGCGATCGCGAGCATCCAGAATCCGGCCGCCCAGTCGACCTCGCCGTCGACCGGCACGGGCACGTGCGAGAACGGCGAAAGCTCGTGCATCCAATCCGGGATGCCGAGCAGCTCGCCGAAGACACCGAAGAACGCGCCGAGCGCGAGCAGCGCCCAGCCCGCGGGGATCGTCAGGCGCGGTGCGACCACGAACAGGAGGAGCCCGATCCCCAGGTAGACGAGCACCGCGGGAAGCTGCGCCAGAGCTGCCTGCATCGCGCGCTCGGCGGTTGCGGCGGGGTCGTCGGCCCCCTGCGCACCCGCGAACGCGGCGAGCGCCGAGACACCGAGCACCACGGCCACGGCGATCGCCGCAACGACGGCGAATCCGCCGAGCCAGTACTCGCGCGACACCGGGGTCGCGAGCACGGGCTCCGCCGTGCCGTGCGCCTCCTCGAGCCGTGCGCGCATGACCGCCTGCAATGCGGCGGCCGCGGCGAGGATCCCCACCATCGTGAAGAACGTCGTGATGAACGCCTCCTCGAAGGTGGCGTCGGCGCCGGCGATCCGTCGCAGGGTCTCCGCGATCGCGGGCGCATCGGAGCCGATCTCGTCGACGAGCGGGGAGAGCGTGGTCGCGAGCGCCCCGAACACCGCGGCGCCGACGGCCCACGCCACGATCGCGCCGACGTTCAGGCGCCAGGCGAGGCCGACCGCACCGCCGAGCAGCGGCCCGGCGTGCGCGCGACCCTGGGCATCGGGCAGGATGCTCGCGCCGCTGTCGCGCACCGACTGGAACCAGAACACCATGCCGACCAGGACGACGGCGACGCCGATCGGCAGCGCCAGTGGCCCGAGGTCGTTCGTCGCGTAGGGCTCGGACCGCTGCGCCCATCCGATCGGCGAGAGCCAGCTGGGCCACGCCGGGGTGCGGATGAGGCCGTCCTCCGACGACTCGCCGAGCGCGTCGCCCAGGCCCCGGACGAGGTAGGCGGCGATCACGACGCCGACCGAGAACGCGTTCGCCCCGCGAGAGGTGCGGAAGACCTGCGCCGCGACGAGCCCGATCGCGAAGAACGCGACGCCGGTCGCGGCGACGGCGACCCCGGCCACCGCGGATCCCGTGAGATCGAGGCCGCTCCCCGAGAAGGCGAACGCGACTGCGACGGCCATCGCGAGGTTCGCGAGCACGCCGTGAATGACCGTCGCCACGGTCGGCAGCGTGCGGCCCGCCGGCGTCGCCGAGACGAGCTCGGCACGCCCCTGCTCCTCGTCGCCGCGCGTGTGACGCACCGCGAGGAACGCGCTCATGAGTCCGGCGAGGAGCGCGAGGAATGCCAGGATCAGGAAGATCGTGAACTCGCCCTGGCCCGCGCCGTTCGGCGTGCCGCGGAACACGAGGATGGCGGGGGCGAGGATCGTCAGGCGCAGGATCGACTCGCGTTCGGTGCGATCCCCGAACGTGTCGGCCACCGCGGTCGTCGCCATGAGCGCGAGCGCGCCCGTCCCGATGATCCAGAGCGCGAGCTGCAGCCGGTCGCGTCGGATCCGGTGCGCGAGCAGCGGCCAGAGCAGGGTCACGGGCGGACTCCCTCCGCGACGAGCGAGGGGTCGTCGCCGTAGTGGCGGAGGAACAGCTCCTCGAGCGACGGCGGTGCGACCGTGAGGCCCTCCACGCCGAGGCGCCCCAGTTCGGGCAGCACGTGCGCGATCCGGTCGCTGTCGACCGTGAACCGCACCCGCCCGTCGTCGATGACGAGATCGTGGACGCCGGCGATCGCGGC
>DASTQT010000281.1:0-3658 GCA_035761605.1 Agromyces sp.
GCGTCCGCGCGCACGACGCGTAGGCTCGCGCTCGACGGGGGCTCCGGGCGCCCGCCGGTCGGCGGAGGGGGGACCGTCATGGGCATCGACAACGAGGTGTACGACCGGCTCGGCGAGACCTGGTGGGACGAGGGCAATCCGCTGAACCTGCTGCACGGCAGTTGCACGCCGGGCCGGATGAACTACTTCCGGACGGTGCTCGATCGGCTCGGCGTGTCCACGGGCCGGGCGCTCGACATCGGCTGCGGGGCCGGGTTCATCTCCGAGGGGCTCGCCCGTTCCGGGTTCACCGTGACCGGCCTCGATCCGTCGACGGTCGCGATCGAGGCGGCGCGCTCGCACGCCGCCGCCGCCGGACTCGCGATCGAGTACGTCGTCGGAACGGGCGAGGCGCTCCCGTTCGCGGATTCCTCCTTCGACCTGGCGTTCTGCTGCGACGTCCTCGAGCACGTCTCCGATCTCGACCGCGTGGTCTCGGAGACCGCGCGCGTCCTGCGCCCGGGTGGGGTGTACCTGTTCGACACCATCAACCGGACGCGCCGGAGCAGGCTGCTCGCGATCAAGGCCATGCAGGAGTGGCGGTGGACGCGCATCATGGACACCGCAATCCACGATTGGTCGATGTTCATCACGCCGGACGAGCTGACGACGACGCTCGACCGCAGCGCCATGGAGGTCGCCGAGATCGTCGGGCTCGCACCGAGAGCCGGCGTCGTGCGGATCCTTCGCGGCCTGGCACAGGTGCGTCGCGGCCGCATCACGTACGGCGAGCTGAGCCGGCGCCTCGAGTTCGGCGAGGTGCGTTCCCTGGGCGTCTCGTACATGGGCTACGCGGTCCGACGCTGACGCAGCGCTCACCGTCGTGCGCGGCCGAGGGGCAGAATGAGGGCATGGATGCCGCCTTCCCGACCTCGTTCGCCGCGTCACTGCCCGCGTGGCTGGTGGATGAGCTCCCGCGGCTCGCGGCGACGCCGCTGCCCGACGACGAGGCGCGCGTCGGCCTCGCGATCGAGCTGGCCGACCGGAACTGGCGGGCGGGCAACGGCGGGCCCTTCGCGGCGCTCGTCGTCGATGCGGCATCCGGTGAACTCGTGTCGGCGGGCGTGAACGTCGTGCTCTCGAGCGGACTCAGCTCGGCGCACGCCGAGGTGACCGCGCTCAGCCTCGCGCAGACCCGGCTCGGTCGCTGGGATCTCGGCGCCGGCGGTGCCGAGCTCGAGCTCGTCGTCAACTGGGCGACCTGCGTGATGTGCTACGGCGCGACCATGTGGTCGGGCGTGCGGCGCCTGGTGCTCGCCGGTCACGGCGACGAGTGCCAGCAGCTCACGGGATTCGACGAGGGGCCGATGCCCGACGACTGGATCGGGGAGTTCGAGCGCCGCGGCATCCGCGTGCACTCGGGCGTGCGCCGCGAGGAGTCGATCGAGGTGTTCCGGGCGTTCGGCGCGTCGGACGCCGTCGTGTACAACGCGCGAGGCCGGTCCGAACCGTAGGTCCGCACCGGCCTCTGCGGGTGACGCGGGGTCAGTGCTCCGCGTGGTCGCGGTGGCCCCGGTGCCCGGGGTGCCCGCGGCGACGACCGCGCGGGTCGTCGAGGTGGACGTGCACGTGCAGCTCGCCGTCGCGGTCGAAGCGACCATGACCGGCGTGCGAGTTGCCCGGGTGACGGTGGTCGTGACCGTGCCCGTGGTGCGGGCAGTCGTCGCGGTCCCCCGTCATCCAGGGTGCCGGGCTCCCGGCCGCGCCGGCGCCGAACGGCGGCCGCCCGAAGCGTCGGAAGCCGGGGCGCATGCCCCAGCCCGCTCGCCCGCGGCGGCCGGGGCGGCGCCGGCTCCACGCGTCGGCTTCGGCCTCGGTCCAGCCGAGCTCCCGCGCGATGGCCTCGAGCGAGGCGAGGGTCGTCGCGTAGTCGTCGGATGACACGGCGCCGCCGATGCGCGAGCGGATGCCGCGCACGCGCTCGCCGAGGCTGCCGAGGGCGTCGCGCCCGGCGTCGGTGAGCGTCCAGGCGCCCGGCTCGCCGGCGACCCAGCCGCGCTCGACGAGCGGGAGGACGCGGTTCGGGCGGGCATCGAGCTTGGCCCGCAGGCGGTCGTCGCTCACCTCGCCGGCGATGAGGTTCAGCACTCGCCAGTCGCGGCGGGTCACGTCGAGGTCGGCGAACGCGGTGTCGAACTCGCGGTCGATGAGGCGGTCGACGGCCTTGAGCCAGAAGCCGAGGGGCCGGTCGGTCGCGGGGGCGGCCGAGTCGTCCGCGTCGGGGCGCGGCACGTCGGGGCCGTTCGCGTCGTGGTCCTGGTCGTGGCGGTGGTCGTGGTCGTGGGTGTTCATGGGAATCCTCTCGTGGCCGGATCCGGTCGGCGCCTGTGCGCGCGAATCCGGCGGCTGGTCTCGACCCGATTCGTCGGGCCGGATGCATGTCTTATGACATGTACATGCATCATGACATGCGATTCGATTGCATGTCAAGTGACATGTACCATGGAGGCATGACCGAATCGCAGTCCGGCCGAACCGACCGCGACCCGGTCGACCTCATCGAGCAGTCGCTCGCCGCACTGCGCCGCGGTCGGCCGCACGGCGCGCCGCACGCGCCCGGCGCGCATGACCACGACGGACCGCACGGGCACGGGGAGCGTTCGCACGGCCACGGCCCATGGGGCCACGGCCCGATGGGCGGGCCGCCGTGGTCGGCCGGGTCGCATGACGACGCCGGGGCGCCGCCCTGGTCGCGACGCGGGCCGCGAGGCACGTGGGACTTCCGCGTCGGCCCGGTGGCGCGCTTCAGGCTCCTGTCGACGCTCGACCGCGCCGACCGGCCGATGTCGGTGACCGAGCTCGCAACCGAGATCGGAGTCGACCAGCCGCGGGCGAGCCGGCTCGTCCAGGCGGCCGTGCACGAGGGGCTCGTCGTGCGGGAGGCCGATCCCGACGACGCCCGGCGCACGCGCGTCCGGCTCACCGATGAGGGCCGCGCCGCCGTCCGAAGCGCCTCGTCGAATCGTCGACGTGCGATCGAGGCGGCGCTCGACGGGTTCACCGGCGAGGAGCGCGAGCAGTTCGCCGCCCTTCTCGCCCGATTCGTCGAGGGGCTCCGCTCGGATCGAAGCTGACTGCTCATCTGAGCAGTTCTCGGTCGGCATCCTGCACATTTGCGTGCATCGTGTGAACGTCGCGTGACGACCCTTCCCACGCGTCCGGACCGAGCCTAGGCTGGCGCCCGTCCGGGGGGTCACGGTGGCCCGTGCCGGGTTGCGTGAGGAGCCCTGATGAAACGCCTTCTACGTCGTCCGGCCGTGGCGGTGGCGACCGCTTCATTGCTCGCCGGCGGACTCGCCGCGGTGCCGGCCACCGCCGCACCGGCCGCGACGCCCCCCGCGCTGTTCATCAGCGAGTACATCGAGGGCAGCTCGAACAACAAGGCCATCGAGATCTCGAACCTCACCGGTGCGCCCGTCGACCTGGGTGCCGGCGACTATGACCTGAAGGTCTACTTCAACGGCTCGGCGAGCGTCGGACTCACCATCCAGCTGACCGGCACGGTGGCCTCGGGCGACGTGCACGTCGTGGCGCAGAGCTCCGCGAACGCCACCATCCTCGCGGCGGCCGACCAGACGAACGGCGCCGGATGGTACAACGGCGACGACGCGGTGGTGCT
>DASTQT010000282.1:0-6812 GCA_035761605.1 Agromyces sp.
TGCAGTGGTCGGGCGTCGGACTCAACCTCAGGACCCGCGCGCCGGCAGCCGACGCGATCGGAGCGGCGGTCGAGCGGCTGCTCGTGGAACCGGGCTTCCGTGCGCGGGCTCGTGAGCTTGCCGCGCACATTGCGGAGCTTCGCACACTGGAGGTCATAGAGCAGGAGCTCGCAGCGGTCGTGACGGCCCGTCGATCCCGGTGAGCGGATACCCTCCGCATCCGTCAGCCGGCATCGAGTCGATGGTCCGTGCCGGAATGGTGCGGCGTTCGCAGCAGAAGTGGCAACTCGCGGGCGTGGGGACGAACTGACTCTCACGCGTCGGGCAGGGCGTAGCCGCTTGGCGTCACGACGGCGAGCCCGTCGGCGACGAGCCCGTCGAGCGCGCGCGCGAGCCGCGCGTCGTCGGCGAGCACGCGGGCCAGGTCCTCGCGGGGAACCGGGCGGTGCGCCGCGCGGAGCTCGCGCATGACCATTCCGCGAGCCTCGCGGTCGCTGCCCTCGAATCGGGCCTGCCGGGTGCGACGGGGCCCGTCGTACTCGGGATACCCCGCGGCGCGCCACGCGCACACGGACGCGATCGGGCAGGCGTCGCAGCGCGGTGCCCGCGCGGTGCAGACGGTCGCGCCGAGTTCCATCGCGCCCGCGTTGAACCGGTGCGCGGCCTCGCGGTCCTCCGGGAGCAGCGCCTCCATCGCGGCGAGGTCCCGCGCGGTCGCGGGTGGTCCCGCCTCGGCGTTCCCGTCGACGGCGCGGGCGATGACGCGGCGGGTGTTGGTGTCGACGACGGGGTGCCGGTCGCCGAACGCGAACGCGGCGACCGCTCGCGCCGTGTACGGTCCGATGCCTTGGAGCGCGAGGAGCGCGTCGAGGTCGCGCGGGACCTCGCCGCCGTGCCGTTCGACGATCTCGGTCGCGGCGCGATGCAGCCAGAGCGCGCGCCTCGGGTATCCGAGCCGGTCCCACGCCCGCACCGCCTCGGCGGGCGGCTCCGCGGCGAGGGCCGAGGGAGTCGGCCACCGACGCACCCATTCCTCCCAGCGCGGCTGCACGCGGCCGACCTGCGTCTGCTGCAGCATGAACTCGCTGACGAGCACCGCCCACGGCGACACGTCGGCCGCGCGCCATGGCAGCGGCCGCGCCGCGCCGGCGAACCACGCGACGACCGCGGGCGCGATCCGGTCGCGGACGTCGGCGTGCTGCGGCATCCGCCCAGCCTATTCGCCGCACCATCGACGCCGGGTCGGCTGCGGCCTACGCTCGGAGCATGCGACTGGTCACGACCCCGCGCACGACCTTCCTCCGCGAGGTGGCCGACGAGTTGCTCGCGCACACCGGGCGGGGCCGCGTGATCGTCGCGATCGACGGACCGGTGCGAAGCGGCAAGACCCGGCTCGGCGACGACCTCGCCGACGTGCTCCGCGAGCGCGACCTGGACGTGTTCCGCGCGAGCGTCGAGGACTTCCACCGCTCGCGCGAGGCGCAGTCCGACTTCGGCCCCGACACGCCTGCCCGCTACTACGGCTACGGCATCGACGAGTCGGCGCTGAAGCGCTCGCTCGTCGAGCCGTTCCGGATGGCGGGGTCGACGGCGTTCGTGACGCGCGCGTTCGACCTCGTACGCGACGCGTGGGTCGAGCCGAAGTGGCGCACGGGACCGGCCGACGCCATTCTCGTGCTCGACGGCCGGTTCCTGCTGCGCGACCGGCTCCGCGATCTCTGGGACTTCGCGATCGCCGTCGACGGCGACCCGCTCGACGCCGCCGACCGCGTCGCGTACGCGAGCTCCGACCCCCGCGACGTGGCCGCGATCGTGGTCGACCTCGCCGACCCGGAGCACCCGCGCCGCAGCAGCGCCGACTGAACGTCGGAGCAACGACGGCCGCTCACTCCTCGATCGCCCCGCCGATCGCCCGCAGGTGCTGCCGGAAGGTCGTGCCGTCGCGATCGCGCGCGGCGAGGTAGTCGCCGAAGCGCACCTGTTCGCGCAGTGCGGTGCCGAGGCGCATGCGGGCGGCCTGGTCGTGCTCGGTGTCGCGGATGGCCGCGGCGGCCGCGGCGATCTCTGCCGCGCGATCCAGGGGCAGGAACAGCACGCCGTCGTCGTCGCCGAGCACGAGATCCTCCGAGGTCACGGTGTGCGCACCGAACCGCGCGACGGCGAGCGCGTCGGGCTCCTGCGCATCGAGGCGCTGCGGGCCGCCGGGAAGCGCGCCCTGGCTGAAGACGGGCAGGCGGATGTCGCGGAGCTCGCGCGTGTCGCGGTGCAGCCCCCAGATCACGATGCCGGCGAGACCGGCGTTCCGGGCCTCGAGCGTGACGAGGTCGCCGACGCACGCCTCGTCGTCGCGGCCGGCGTTGTCGACGACCAGGATGTCGCCGGCCTCGGCCCGCTCGATGGCCTCGAGGAACACGTCGACGCTGCCGGCGTGCCGCGCGGGCCGGGCGCGCCCGACGACGTGGGTGCCGGGCCAGAGCGGGCCCACGCCCGGCGGCGCCTGGCGGATCGGGATCCCCAGGCGCAGGAGCGCGTCCGCGACGTGCGGGGTCGTGAGGTCCTGGTACGTGCGCTGCAGTCCCATGGCGTCCATCGGTCGTCCTCCTCAGGTCCGGGTCCGGTCGTCGAGCACCGCGACCACCCGGTCGGCCGGTAGGTGCGCGCCTGTGCGCTCGACCTCGTGCACGAGCTCGGTGAGCGCGCGGTTGACGGGTGCCGTGAGCCCCGCGAGGCCCGCCTCGCGCACGACCGCGCCGTTCAGGAAGTCGATCTCGGTGGGCTGCCCGCGCCGCAGGCTCTGCTGCGTCGAGCCGAGGTTCGGCACGTCCCCCATGCGCACGCGCATCGACCACGGCAGCAGCTGCCCGAGCCACAGCGGCAGGCGGGCGAAGACGCGCAGCCGCCGATCGCCGAGCCCCTGCAGCGACCCGAAGCGGATGCCGCGGGCCACGCCCACGCGCACCGTCTCGCGCATCGACGCCGCGACGACGCGTCGCAGGCGGGGATCGTCCACGACGTCCTGCACGCTCCTGCCGACGATCGCGGGGACGGCGTTCAGCATGTTGACGATGAGCTTGGTCCATTGCGCCCCGCGGAAGTCCGCGATCGCGACGACCGGCACGGCCTCGGAGAGCTTCGCGGCGACGCCGCGCACCTCCTCGTCGGGCTCGCCGTCGCCGCGGCCGAGGTAGCTCGCGGCCGTGGTCGTCACGCGGACGGCGCCGGGCTCGGTGTAGTTCGCGGCGATGATCGAGAGCATCCCCATGCACGACGAGCGGGGGAGCATCCGCTCGGCGGTGGCGACGCCGTCGAGGCCGTTCTGCACGACGACGACCGGCACCCCGTCGATCACGGCGGCGTTCGCGGCGAGCGCCGCCGCGGCATCCTGCGCCTTGGTGCACACCAGCACGAGGTCGGGACGCACGCCCAGCCGCTCGCCGACGGCGGGCCGCACGTGCGCCTCGCCGTAGCCGCCCGAGAGCCGGATACCGCCCGCGCGGATCGCCTCGAGCCCCGCGCCGCGCGCGGTGACCTCCACGTCGTGGCCGGCCCGGGAGAGCAGCGCCGCGAACGTTCCGCCGAGCGCGCCCGCGCCGATGACTCCGATCCTCACCGCACCAGCGTAGGACGCCGGAGGGAGTCGTCCGCTCGCGCTGTTAGCCTGTACGGCGTGAACAGCGGCATCCTCCTCGTCGACAAGCCGCAGGGGATGACCAGCCACGACGTCGTCGCGCGCATCCGCCGCCTCGCGGGCACGCGCAAGGTCGGCCATGCCGGCACCCTCGACCCCATGGCCACGGGCCTGCTCGTCATCGGCGTCGAGTCGTCCACGCGCCTGCTCCACCACCTGGTCGGGCTCGACAAGGAGTACCTCGCGACCGTGCGCCTCGGCTGGGCGACCACGACCGACGACGCCGAGGGCGAGCCGCTCGCCGCCGCGCCGGCCGACGCGGTCGCAGCGATCACCCGCGAAGCCATCATCGAGCGGATGGCGCGCCTCACCGGCGTCATCGAGCAGGTGCCGAGCGCGGTGAGCGCCGTCAAGGTCGGCGGCAAGCGCGCGTACCAGCGGGTCCGCGACGGCGAGGCCGTCGAGCTCGCCGCGCGCACCGTGACGGTCTCGGCGTTCGACCTGCTCGAGGTCCGCCACGGCGACGGATGGCTCGACCTCGACGTGCGCGTCGCCTGCTCGTCGGGCACGTACGTGCGCGCCCTCGCACGCGACCTCGGCGCCGACCTCGGCGTGGGCGGCCACCTCACGGCCCTGCGACGCACCCGGATCGGGCGCTTCGACGTCGCCGAGGCCGGCGCGCTCGAGGGGCTCGACGTCGCCGCCGCGCGGCTCGGGCCCGCGGAGGCCGCGCGTCGCGCGCTGCCGGCCGTCGCGATCGACGGCGACGCCGTGCGCGACCTGCGGCACGGCAAGCGCGTGGACGCACCCGCGGACGCGGCCGAGGCCGGCGCGGGCACGCCCCTGGCCGCGATCGGGCCGGGCGACGTGCTCGTCGCGATCGTCGAACGCCGCGGCCAGCAGCTCAAGGTCGTCACCGGATTCCCCGCCGAGGAGGGCGCATGATCGAGTGGTTCGCGTGGACGCAGGTCGCGGTCGCCGTCGTCGCCGGGCTGCTCTGCCTCGTGCTGGGCCTGGCCGGACGCGTGCCGAACGACCTCGTGCTCGGCTCGCTCGCGCTCGTCGAACTGCTGCTCGTCGCCCAGGTGGTCGTCGCGCTCGTCGCGCCCGCGGCCGGCAATCCGCCGACCGGCAGCCTCCTGGAGTTCTGGGTCTACCTCGTCAGCGCCGTGCTGCTGCCGCCCGCCGCCGCGTTCTGGGCGCTCGTCGACCGCGGACGATGGGCGACGGTCGTCTGCGGCGTCGCCGCGCTCGCCGTCGCGGTCATGGTGTACCGGATGTTCCAGATCTGGACGGTGCAGCAGGCGTGATGCGGCTTCTGGGAGAATCGACGGACATGAGCACGCCCACCACCGAACCGACCCGAGCGACGCGCCGCGGGCGCCTGAGCGGTGTCGGCCGCGTCCTCGTCGCCGTCTACGGGGTGCTCGCGCTCGCCGCGACCGGGCGGTCGCTCGTCCAGATCGTGGAGAAGTTCGACGAGGCGCCGCTCGCGTACTCGCTGTCGGCGCTCGCCGCCGTCGTGTACGTCGTCGCGACGATCGCCCTGGTGCGACCTGGCCGTACGTGGTACCGCATCGCGTGGGCGACCATCGTGTTCGAGTTCACCGGCGTCGTCGTGATCGGCGCGCTGAGCGTCATCCGCCCCGACCTGTTCCCGCACGACACGGTGTGGTCGGGCTTCGGGCGCGGCTACCTGTTCATCCCGCTCGTGCTGCCGCTGCTCGGCATGTGGTGGCTCTCCCGGCACCGGCCCGCTCCGGCCGGAGCGGCGGGCGCGTCCGACGCGGCGGAGGACGTCGCGTGAGGACCTTCACGGGGATCGAGGCGGTCCCGGCCGGCTACGGTCCCTCCGCCGTGACGATCGGCAAGTTCGACGGCGTGCACCAGGGGCACCGCGCGGTCATCGCGAAGCTGCGCGAGATCGCCGAGGCACGCCGGCTCGAGGCGGTCGCGATCACGTTCGACCGGCATCCCGCCGCGTTCCACGCGCCCGACCGGTGCCCGCCGCAGCTGGTGAGCACGCGGCAGAAGCTCGAGCTGCTCGCCACGACCGGGCTCGACGCGACCGTGCTGCTGCATTACGACGCCGGCCTCGCCTCCAACACCGCCGACGCGTTCGTGCGCCGCTACCTGGTGGAGGCGCTCGGCGCGCGCGTGCTGCTCGTCGGCCACGACTTCCGCTACGGCGCCGGGAACGAGGGCGACGTCGACCTGCTGCGGCGCCAGGGCGAGGAGCTCGGCTTCGAGGTCGTCGTCGTCGAGGACGTCGTGCCCGAGGGCGGTCGTCGCGTGTCGTCGACGTGGATCCGCGAGCTGCTCGACGCCGGCGACGTCGAGCACGCGGCCGAGCTGCTCGGCCACGTGCCGACCGTGAGCGGGCTCGTGGTGCACGGCGCCAAACGCGGCCGCGAGCTCGGCTACCCGACGGCGAACCTCGCGCCCGACGCCGACGGGTTCATCCCCGGCGACGGCGTGTACGCGGGGTGGCTCGTCGACGGCGGCGTGCGGTACCCGGCGGCGATCTCGGTCGGCAACAACCCGACCTTCGAGGGCGTGCCGCGCAAGCAGGTCGAGGCGTACGTGCTCGACCGCGACCTCGATCTCTACGACCACGTCGTGGGCGTCGAGTTCGCGAGCCGGATCCGCGGCATGGAGAAGTTCGACGGCATCGAGCCGCTCATCGCGCAGATGGGTCGCGACGTCGATCGGGCGCGCGAGCTCGTCGGCTGAGCGGGCCGGGACTCAGCCGCGCGGCGCGTCGCCCGGCCCGGGCGGGTGCGGCGCGACCGTGCCGATCCCGGTGAGGAAGCGCAGGAGCCCCGCGGCCGTGTCGACGAGCGGGCTGCCGTGGCCGAACTCCCACCCGGCATCCGTCGCGCGCAGCGTGTGCCCGGAGATGACCGCTCGGATCTCGGTGGGCGCGGCCGCGGCCCGACGCAGCGCCACGGCACCCGACGCGACGGGCGACATGGGCACGTCGACGGATGCCGCGCCGCCGACGAGCAGCGCGGTCACCACCACGTCGTCGAGCTCGGCCACGCCGGTGGGGCGCTCGCGTTCGCGGATCGCGCGCGCCCTGGCCTCGATCGCGTCCGCGGCCTCCGCCGGACCCGGGAGCGGCGGCAGCTCGGCGAGGCGGCGAGCCTCGCCGCCTCGGACGAGGCGTTCGGCCGCGTCGAGC
>DASTQT010000283.1:0-2384 GCA_035761605.1 Agromyces sp.
ACCTCGTACTCGAAGGACCGCTACTTCCAGGCCGACGTGCCGAGCGACGACAAGCTCATCCCCGAGGGCATCGAGGGCCAGGTGCCCTACCGCGGCCCGCTGCGCGCGGTCGCCCAGCAGCTGGCCGGGGGTCTGCACCAGTCGATGTTCTACGTCGGCGCGCGCACGGTCGCGGAGCTCAAGGCGAAGGGCCGCTTCGTGCGGATCACGCCGGCGGGGCTGAAGGAGTCGCACCCGCACGACGTGCAGTTCGTCGTGGAGGCGCCGAACTACACCAGGTAGTCGCGAGGCGGCCGCGGGCGACCTCCTCAACCCGCAGGACGCGCGTCGGACAGCCGCGTGATCGCCTCCGAGAGCACCTCGGGCGAGCACGCGAGGTTCAGGCGGGCGTGCCCGCGACCGACCTCGCGCCCGAATCCCGGTCCGGGGGCGAGGGCCACGCGCGCCTCGCGCAGGGCGTGCACCGCGGGGTCGTCGCCCCACCCGAGCGCGGAGAGGTCGAGCCAGGCGAGGTAGCTCGCCTGCGGCATCCGGTATCGCACGCCGGGGAGCAGGTCGGCGAGCAGGTCGACGAGCAGCCGCCGGTTGTCGTCGATCGAGGCGATCACGCCGTCGAGCCAGTACGCTCCGTGCCGGAACGCGGCGACCGACGCGATCGAGCCGAACTGGCCCATCCGCCATTCGACCTCGTACGGGAACCTCGCGCGCACGGCGTCGCCGCGCTCGCTCGCCGTCAGGATCAGCGCGGCCTTGAGCCCGGCGAGGTTGAACGCCTTCGTCGCGGCGGTGACGGCGATGCCGCGTTCGCGCGCGGCATCCGACACCGTCAGGAACGGGACGTACGGCGTCTCGGGCTGCGACAGCGGGCCGTGCACCTCGTCGGAGACGATCGTGACGCCGAACCGCTCGGCGATCTCGGCGAGCCCGGCGAGGTCGTCGCGGGCGTGCACGAGCCCGACGGGATTGTGCGGGTTGCAGAGCACCATGGCACGCGCGCCGCTCGCGAACGCCGCCTCGATGCCGGGCAGGTCGAGCGACCAGCCCTCGTCGATGCCGCCCGCGAGCGGCACGTCGACCACTACGCCGCCGGCTTCGGTGACGAGGTCGAAGAACGGGGGATAGATCGGCGGGTTGACGATCACGCCCTCGCCGGGCTCGATCACCCTCCGCAGCACCTCGACGATGCCCATGCTGACGTCGGCCGTGCACGTGACGCGCGCGGGGTCGGGCTCCCAGCCGAGGCGCGCGGCGGCGAACCCGGCGAACGCGTCGGCGACCGGCCGGCTGCCGGAGTTGTAGCCCGTGTCGGAGCGCCGCACGGCGGCGTGCAGCGCCTCGGCGATGGGCTCGGCGAGCGGGTAGTCCATCTCGGCGACGGGCAGCGGCAGCACGTCGGGGTCGTATCCGCGCCACTTGGCGCTCGTGCGGGTGCGGAGCAGGTCGAGCGGGTCGGCGGCGACGCGGTGCATGGGTCCAGCCTGCCGCACCGGGGCGTGCGGCGACAGGCATTCGAGACGGACGTCGCGGCGCGACATCCGTCGTGTGTATTCTGGTCGGCTGCCCGCTGGGCGCCGTGGCGGATGCCGCGCATCGAACGGATCGCACCCATGGGTTTCATCGACGTCAACGGCGTCACGTTCTCGCTGCCCGACGGCCGGCCCCTGCTGGCCGACCTCGCCTTCCGCGTGACCGAGGGGCGCACGACCGCGCTCATCGGCCAGAACGGCGCCGGCAAGACCACGTTGCTGCGGATCATCCGCGGTGACCTGCGCCCCGACGAGGGCAGCGTGCAGGTCGACGGAGGGCTCGGCGTCATGGACCAGTTCGTGGGCCGCGGCGAGGTCGTCGACGGCGTCGAGCCGACGGTGCACGGCCTGCTGGTCTCCGTCGCGCCGGCGCGCGTGCGGGCCGCGGCGATCGAGCTCGAGCAGGCCGAAGGCGCCCTCATCGAGACGGATGACACGGCCGCGCAGATGCGGTACGCGTCGGCGCTCGCCGAGTACGCCGAGGCCGGCGGGTACGACCAGGAGGTCGTCTGGGACCGCTGCACCATGGCGGCGCTCGGCGTGCCGTTCGAGCGCGCGCGGTGGCGCGAGCTGTCGACGCTGTCGGGCGGCGAGCAGAAGCGGCTCGCGCTCGAGGCGCTGCTGCGCGGTCCCGAGCAGGTGCTCATCCTCGACGAGCCCGACAACTCGCTCGACGTGCCCGGCAAGCGGTGGCTCGAGCAGCAGCTGCGGGCGACGCCGAAGACGGTGCTGCTCGTCTCGCACGACCGCGAGCTCCTCGCGCGCGCGGCCGATCGGATCGTGACGCTCGAGGCGGGCGGCGCCGGCAGCACCGCGTGGGTGCACGGCGGCAGCTTCCGCGGGTACCACGAGGCCCGC
>DASTQT010000284.1:0-5132 GCA_035761605.1 Agromyces sp.
ACTGTCCGGCGAGGTCGAAGGACTCGACGCGATAGCCCGCGGCCGCGAGCAGCGGCATGACCAGCACGAAGTCCTCCTTCGAGCCGGTCGCCCCGGGGACCAGCACGACACGGGTGCCGTCGGCGGGTCCGATGGCGATCCGCGCCAGCGCACCGCTCGGCGCGTCGAAGGTGGAATGCTCGGCCTCCGGCGGCCACGACCGCCAGTCGATGTCGGGAAGCCGGTCATCGAGCGCCCGGGCCTCGTCGATCACGCCCGCTGGATCGGCCGATGCGACGCCGCGCCGTCGGAACGCGTCGAGGGGGCCACGGAAGACGACCACGTGCACACGGTATCGGTCGGAGGCCTGCAGCGGCCCGCAGGCTCAGTCCGTGTCCGGCAATCCGCTGAGGTCGAGGTCGACCCGGAACGGCCGTGCCGCTCCTTCGATGCGGGCGGGGACGCGCACGTATCGGCCGTCCATCCGCAGCGCGTCGAGATGATCGCGCCACCGGGCGTCCGCGGCATCGGCGACGAACCCCGCATGCCGCGGCCGGTCGCTCCCGACGAGCTGCACGCCGATCCGGTAGCGCGGCGACAGCCAGCGCCGCGCGCGCGGCACGAGCACCGCGTGCTGGTCGATACCGCCGTGCACCCGGGCGATCTCGATCGCGGCCTGATGGCGGTGGGCGTCCGCGACCGGCACGACCGTGCGGAGCTCGCCGCCTGCCGACGGCGCGTCGACGATCTCCAGTCCGTCCAGGCTCGTCAGATCGCCCATCGGGTCGGGGTTGCGCATCCGCCGCTCGCGGAGGAAGCCCGCCACGAGCCACGCGGCGGCGAGCGCGATCGCCGCGAGGAGCAGGACGTAGCCGATCCCCGACTCGGGCCGCACGGCGCCCGTCAGGACCAGCAGTGCGACGAGGACGAGGTACGGCAGCGGCTCCCAGCGGAGCGGGGACACGAAGCGGGGCGCGGACACCACGACAGGCTAGCGGAGCGCCTCCAGCCGCGAGCCGATCTCCTCGAGCACGGCTTCGCTGCCGGCGTAGATGCCCCGCTCGCGCGGCCGGTGCGCGACCACGTCGGTGAAGCCGAGTTCGCGGGCCCGGCCGACCGCGTCCTCGAACGCGTCCACGCTCGCCATCGAGTAGCGCTGCTCGTCGTCGAGGGAGAGCACGCGGTCGACGTCGTCCGGGTCGCGTCCCTCGGCCGCGCAGGCCTCGTCGAGCTGGGCGACGAGGTCCGCGACGCCCGCCCACCACGCGACATCCGTGTCGGCCTGCGGGCCGGTCGTCACCCAGCCCGAGCCGGTGCGCGCGGCGAGCCGCATCGACCTCGGGCCGTTCGCGGCAATGAGGAACGGCGTGCGCGGCGATTGCGCGGGCTCGCCGACCATGCGCGCGTCGTTCGCCGAGAACCAGTCGCCCGTGTACGAGATGCCGCGCCCCGAGCCGCGTTCGAAGCGCAGCAGCACGTCGAGCGCCTCGGTGAACTCGCGGAATCGCTCGTATCGTTCACGTGCGGTCAGCTCGCCCTGGCCGAGCACGAATGCGTCGAACCCGGTGCCGCCCGACCCGAGCCCGAGCACGACTCGGCCGCCCGAGATCTGGTCGAGGGTCGCGACATCCTTCGCGAACGGCACCGGATGCCGGTAGTTGGGGCTCGCGACGAACGTGCCGAGCCGGATCCGCTCGGTCGCCACTGCCGCGGCGGTGAGCGTCGGGATGGTCGCGTGCCAGCGCTCCCCCGCGAGGCTGCGCCAGGACAGGTGGTCGTACGTCCACGCGTGGTCGAAGCCGAGCCGTTCGGCGTCGCGCCAGAGCCGGCCCGCCTCGGGCCACTCGTACTGCGGGAGGATGACGAGTCCGAAGCGCATGGCGCCGAGCCTACGGGGTGCGGCTGGCCACCGGTTCGGTGGGCGAGGTCGGCGCGGGGTCGATGGCGACGGGCACGAGGTCGATGTCCAGGGCGACGGATGCCGCGTCCGCGGGCCGCCGCTCGAGGCGGACGAGCACGATCCCGCCGAGGATCAGCGCGCCGCCGAGGATCTGGAGCGGGCCGAGCGCCTCGCCGAGGAGGATCCAGCCCACGATGCCGGCGAAGACGACCTCGGACAGGCCGAGGAAGGACGAGAGCCGGGCGCCGAGCATGCGGATCGCGGCGACGCCGGCGACGTAGGCGAACGCGGTCGAGAGGGCACCGACGGTGAGCAGCAGCACCCACCACGGCGCGGTGCCGCCGAGGAACGGCACGTCGGTGAAGGTCGCCTCCATGGGCAGGAGGCCGACCAGGGCGGCGATCGCGAGGGCGATCGCGCCGACGACGAAGCCGGCTGCGATGAGCGCGAGCGGCGGAATGTGCTCGGTCGCCGACTCGCCGATCGCGTAGTAGACGCAGACGCCGATCATGGCGATGGCGGCGAAGATCAGGCCGAGCGGGTCGAGGTCGCCGCCGCCCGGACCGATCACGAGCACGAGCCCGGCGATCGCGAGCACGGAGCCGCCGAGCACGATGAGCTGCGGCATCCGTCGCGTGCGGGCCCAGGCGAACAGGACGAGCGCGATGGGCGCGAGGTACTCGATGAGCAGCGTCATCGACACCGGGATGCGCTCGAGCGAGGCGTAGAACGCGAACTGCACGCCCGCGACCGCGACGGTGCCGTAGAGCAGCACGGTCCAGCGTGCGCGCCAGAGCGGGCGGAGGTCGAACCGCAATGCGATGAGGCCGGGGATCGCGAGCAGCACGGCCGCGATCGAGATGCGCGCGAGCACCGCAGCCCCGGGCGACCATCCGCTCTCGAGGAGCGGCTTGACGAATACGCCGCCGGCTCCGAACGCGAGGCCGGCGCCGAGTCCGAGCGCGATGCCGACGAGTCCCCGTGATCCGCGCACGGCCGCCTCCCTCCGAGTTTCGGACATCGCGGCCCCGTCATGGGCGAACGACGTTATGCTCGTGACAGTACTCTGCAGGATGTCAGGAGTCAAATGATTTTCACCGATGACACGGTGGCGGCCCTCGGGTTCATGTCCGCGGTCGCCGACACCGTTCCCGGCGCGTCCGAGTCCGGCGAGGATGAGCTCGCCACCACGGCGCAACTCGGGGCACTGCTCGACGCGTGGGGCTTCTCCGGCCGGCGCGACGGCGACCGGCGCGAGCTCGACGAGGTGCGTGCCATCCGCGACCGCCTCCGCGAGATCTGGACGCTCGAGCGCGACGAGATGGCCGACGTCGTCAACGCGATCCTCGAGGAGACCAACGCCACGCCGAAGCTCATGCGCCACGACGACCTCGACTGGCACATCCACGCCGTCTCCCAGGAATCGCCGCTCGCCGAGCGCATGCTCGTCGAGGCGGCGATGGCGCTCGTCGACGTCATCCGAGCCGACGAGACCCGCCGGCTCGCGCAGTGCGACGCCGACGACTGCACCGGCGTGTTCGTGGACCTCTCGAAGAACGCGTCGAAGCGCTACTGCAGCGTGCGCTGCGGCAATCGCATGGCCGCCCGAGCACACCGGGCCCGCGCGGGCGACGCGCCCGCGGCCTGACCCCTCGGCGCCAGAGCAGGGCGGATGCCGCGGGCGAACCCCACGCCCGCGGCATCCCGTCTGCGCCTCGGTGCGCGGCCGGCTCAGGCGACCTGGCCGGCGTGCTCCCCCTCGGAGATCTCCTCGATCGCCCTCTCGATGAACGCGGGCAGGTCGTCGGGCCGTCGGCTCGAGACGAGTCCCTGGTCGACGACGACCTCCTCGTCGACCCAGTCGGCACCCGCGTTGCGGAGGTCGGTGGCGAGCGACGGGTACGACGTCAGGCGTCGACCGCGCAGCACGTCGGCCTCCGCGAGGATCCACGCGCCGTGGCAGATCACCGCGACCGGCTTGTGCTGCTCGAAGAACCCGCGCGCGAACGCGACCGATGCGGCGTCCATCCGCAGGTGGTCGGCGTTGACGACGCCGCCCGGCAGCACGAGCGCGTCGTAGAGGTCGGCAGCCACGCTGGATGCCGCGTGGTCGACGCCGAACGTGTCGGCCCGGTCGAGGTGATCCATGCCCTGCACGGTGCCCGTCTTCGGTGCGATCACCTCGACGTCGGCGCCCGCGGCGCGGATCGCCTCGAACGGCTCGGTGAACTCGACCTGCTCGAACCCGTCCGTGACGAGGAACGCGACTCGCTTGCCGTTCAGTGGCTCGGTCATGCAGTGCTCCTTCGGTCGTCCGACACCTGCGACGCTACGAGCGCGGTTCGGGCGGGACAACCGGGTTGACAGGGCGAAGGACCCGATGCGACGCCTCGGTCGCACGCTACTGCGCGGCCATCTCGGGATCCGGTTCACGACCGACCCGCTCAGCCAGGGAGTGCGCAATGACGGAAACCATCGGCTCCCACGAGCCCGTTCCCTTCACCGCCGACGACTTCGTCGCCCGGCTGCGGCGCGCCGCCGATGCTGCACGGGCCGAGGGGCTCGCCGGCCTCCTGCTCACGCCGGGGCCCGACCTCGTGTACCTCACCGGCTACGCTCCGGTCGCGATCACCGAGCGGCTCACGCTCCTGGTCGTGCCGGTCGACGACGAGCCGAGCCTGTTGGTGCCGAAGCTCGAGCGACCGGATGCGGAGCGCGCCCCGGGTGTCGCGGCCATGCAGCTCTTCGACTGGGCGGACGGCGACGACCCGTACGATTCCGCCGCCCGGCTGCTCGGGCCGGGTCGCTACGCGGTATCGGACTCGGCATGGGCGATGCACCTGCTGGGATTGCAGGGCCGCCTCCCCGACACCCGGTACACGGCGATGACGACGACGCTTCCGATGCTGCGTGCGATCAAGGACGCCGACGAGCTCGCCCGACTCGCGGCGGCTGCCGCAGCCGCCGACGCCGCGTACGGCGAGATCTTGCGGGTCCGTTTCGCCGGGCGGCGCGAGACGGAGGTCGGAGCCGACCTCGCCGACCTGCTCAAGCGGTTCGGGCACTCCCAGGTCGACTTCACGGTGGTCGGCTCGGGCCCGAACGGCGCCGACCCGCACCACGAGATCGGCGAACGGATCATCCAGGCGGGCGACATGGTCGTGCTCGACTTCGGCGGCCTCAAGCACGGCTACGGCTCGGACACCACCCGCACGGTGCACGTCGGCGAGCCGACCGAGGAGGAACACCGGGT
>DASTQT010000285.1:0-9139 GCA_035761605.1 Agromyces sp.
CGCGGTAGAGCGGCACGGTCTCGACGAGCTGCTGGTGCGTGCCCTCGCCGATCACGCGCCCCTCGTCGAGCACGACGATGCGGTCGGAGTCGACGACCGTCGAGAGCCGGTGCGCGATGACGATGAGCGTGCGCCCGGCCGCGACGGCGTCGATGGCCTCCCGCATCATGCGCTCGTTCAGGCCGTCGAGCGAGGACGTCGACTCGTCGAGCAGCAGGATCGGCGGCGCTGCGAGCAGTGCGCGCGCGATCGCGAGCCGCTGCCGCTCGCCGCCGGAGAGCATGATGCCGTTCTCGCCGACCTGCGCGTCGAGCCCGGCGGGGTCGCGCTCGAGCACCGAGCCGAGGTTCACGGCGTGCAGCACGTGCACGCACTCGGCGTCGGTCGCGTCGGGGCTGCCGAGCTTGAGGTTGTCGCGGATCGTGCCCGCGAGCACCGGTGCATCCTGCTCGACGTAGCCGATCTGGGCGCGCAGCTCGGTGCGCTCGAGCGCTCGGACGTCGAGCCCGCCCATGCGCACGGTGCCGACGCTCGGGTCGTAGAACCGCTCGATGAGCGCGAGGATCGTGGACTTGCCCGCACCGGACGGCCCGACGAGCGCGATCCGCTGTCCGCGGGGCACGCGGAACGACACGCCCCGCAGCACGGGCTGCCGGTCGGTGACGTCGGGCTCGGGCAGGTGCTCGTCGGGCGAGTCGTTGGCGGGGTCGGCCGGGTCGGACGGGCGGGTGAGCGCGTACGCGAAGTGCACGTCGTCGAACTCGATCGCCGCGGCATCCGGCAGCAGGCCCTCGTTGGCCGGGCCGACGATCACGGCGCGCGCGGCGAGCTGCCGGTCGTGCGCATCCTCGTCGGGCAGGTCGAGGATCTCCTGGATGCGGCCGAGCGCGCCGAGCGCCTGGTTGACCGAGGTGATCGCGCCGAACGCCTGGCCGAGCGGCAGGATCATCATGAAGAGGAAGAGGATGAACGCGACGAGGTCGGCGACCGTGATCGCGCCCGACGCGACGCGGAACCCGCCCACGCCGAGCACGACGAGGAACGACACCTGCATCGCGATGCCCGCGATCGGCACGATGAGCGCCGAGATCTTCGCGACCTGCACGCCCATGGTCCATGCGCCCTCGGCCTCGTGCGCGACGTCGCGGATCTCGCGCTCGGTCGCACCGGCGGCCCGGATGGTGCGCACCGACGTGATGGCGCGCTCGACGGATGACGCGACGTCGCCGACCTTCTCCTGCGCCGCGCGCGACGCCTCGCGCACACGCGCCGAGAGCAGGGTCACGGTCGTGATCGCGATCGCGATGACCAGCACGGTCAGTCCGAGGAGGGCCGCGTCGATGACGAGCATCGCGATGAGCGCGCCGACGAACGTGACGGCGCCGCCGATCGCCTCGACGAGGCCCTGCGTGAGCACGGCGCGGAGCATGGTGGTGTCGCTGCCGACCCGCGAGACGAGGTCGCCGGTTCGGCGCGTGTCGAACTCGGCGATCGGCAGGTGGAGGATCTTCGCGACGAGCCGCTTGCGGCTCGAGAGCACGACGCCCTCGCCCGTGCGCTGCAGGAGGTAGTGCTGGTAGCCGGTGATGATCGCGCTGACGACGACGAGGGCGACGAGCGCCCAGACGAGTCCGTCGAGCGGGTCGCCCGCCTCGACGACGGTGATCACGCGGCCGACGAGCAGCGGTTGGGCGAGGCTTGCGATCGCGCCCACGACCGAGAGCACGGCGACCCAGATGAGCACGGGCCGGTGCTCGAAGATGAAGGGGAGCAGCTGGCGGAACGTCGCGCGCGGGCCGGGCGGGGTATCGCCGCGGCGGCCGAACGGGTTGCGGCGGCGTCCGCCGCCGTCGCCGCCCGCTCCTGGCGTGGAACCGGGTTGCGAGCCGGCCGCGCCGGCCGACGGGTCGGGTCGGCGGCCGGGCAGCGGGATGCCCCCGGTGCGCGCGGAGCGCGCGGCCGCTCGTTCGGCGGCGCGTGCGGCGGCACGGGTGCCGGGACGGGTCTCGATGTCGCTCATGTCGTCTTCCTGTCGCGTGGCGCGCGGCTGCGGCATCCGTCGCTGCGCTCGCGGGCCGCCTTGCAGCATACGTCGCCGCACTGGGAGTTCAGGCCCGCCCGTACTTCTTGTGGACAGCCTGCTTGCTCACGTCGAGCGCGAGGGCGATGAGCTGCCAGCTCGAGCCGGCGGCACGCGCGCGTCGCACGGCGGCGGCTTCTGCCCGGTCGAGTTCGCGGGTGAGCTCGACGCGGGCGGAGCGGATGCGGCGCAGCGCGCGGTAGGGATCGTCGCCGTCGGCTGCGGCGATCGCGGTCTTCAGGGTGCCGTCGTCCATGCCGTCAACCGTAGTTGACGCCTCCGGTCTCGTCAACCGTGATTGACGTCGCCGCCCGGTGACGCGATGACGGATGCCGCGAGCCGATGCCCCGCGAGGCAGCACGCCGCGACATCCTGGCCGCCCAGCGCCGCCGCGAGGTACCCCGCCGCGAACGCATCGCCCGCCCCGGTGAGGTCGCGCACCGATGCGACCGGCGCGACGGGCACGCGCGCCACGAGCACGCCGTCGTCGAACACCTCGGTCGGCTGCGGTCCGTGCTTGACGACGACCCGGCGGGCGACGGATGCCGCGGGCTCGCTGCCGCCCGCGACACCGAGCAACGCGGCCTCGGTCTCGTTCGCGAACAGGACGTCGGGCCGGATCTCGCCGAACCAGCCGAGGACGCGCTCGACGCCGAGCCCGTCGAGCAGGCCCGTCGACGACGCGTCGATCGACACGCTCGCGCCGCGTTCGCGCGCCGACGCCACGAGCCGGCGCACCTCGCCGCGCATGGGCTCGTGCTCGAACCCGTAGCTCGGCACGTGCAACCAGGCGACCCCGTCGAGCCAATCCGGGTCGACGCGGTCGAGCTCGGCCGCCGCCGCACGGTCGGGGAACATCGTGCGCTCGCCGTCGGGCGCGACGATGAGCACGACCGCGCCCGTGCGGCCGCTGCGCTGCACGCGCACGTCGACCCCGGTCGCCGCGAGCGCCGATTCGAGCGCGCGCCCGGCGCCGTCGTCGCCGATGCGGCCGATGAACCGCGTCGGCGTGAGCGCCGCGGCGTGCGCCGCCACGTTCGCGGCGCTGCCGCCCCGCGACCGGAACACCTGCGCGTCCGAGTCGGTCGCCGCGCGGATCGGCTCGGTCGCCCACACGACGATGTCCTCGAGCAGGTCGCCGACGACGACGAGGACGCCCGAGCCGCCCGCCCCCTCACCCGGCGAGTTCACGTGCGATCTCCGCGCCGAGGCGCGCGTTGCCGAAGTACACCGCGAGGTTCACCTCGAGGCTGCGGCCACCGGTCGCGCGCTGGACGAAGTCGAGGAGGAACGGGGTGGTGTCGTGGCCGGTGATGCCCGCGTCATCCGCCGCCTGCAGCGCCTCGGCGAGCACGCGGTCGTGCACGTCCGGGTCCAGCTGCTCCGACTCGGCGATCGGGTTCGCGACGAGGACCGCGGAGGCGAGGCCGAGCTCGTCGCGCGCACGGGCGAGGGCTGCGCCATCCGCCGCGCTCTCGATGCGCGCCGGCACGGGGAAGCCCGAGTCGGCGACGTAGAACCCCGGATAGCGGTCGGTGCGGTAGCCGACGACCGTGATGCCGAGCGTCTCGAGCCGCTCGAGCGTCGCGGCGATATCGAGGATCGACTTGACGCCCGCGCTGACGAGCGTGATCGGCGTGACCGCGAGCGTCGGCAGGTCGGCGGACTCGTCGAAGGTCTCGCCCGCGCCGCGGTGCACGCCGCCGAGCCCGCCCGTGGAGAACACGCGGATGCCGGCCCGGTGCGCGAGCCACGCGGTGGCCGCGACCGTCGTCCCCGCGTCGAGCCCCTGCGCGCGGGCGACGGGCAGGTCGCGCGTGCTCGCCTTGACGACTCCGTCGGTCGAGCAGAGGCGCCGGATGTCGCGCTCGTCGAGCCCCACGACGGGGATGCCGCCGACCACGCCGATGGTCGCCGGCTCGACGCCCGCCTCGCGCACCATCGCCTCGGCCTCGAGGCCCACCTCGAGATTGCGCGGGCGCGGGAGGCCGTGCGTGAGGATCGTGGACTCGAGCGCGAGGACGGGGCGGCCGGCGGCGACGGCGTCTCGCACGCGATCGGCGATGCGGATCCCGGGGGAGGGGGCGGTCTGCATGCGGCTCATGCTATGTCGGCCGTCGGGTCTAGGGTGGTGAACCGTGCCGCAGCCCGTGATCGTCGCCCGAGACCTCGTGAAGCGCTACGGGGACTTCGCCGCCGTCGACGGCCTCTCGTTCGAGGTGGCGCCCGGCGAGTCGTTCGGACTGCTCGGCCCGAACGGCGCCGGCAAGTCCACGACCATGCGGATGATCGGTGCGGTGTCCACGCGCACCGACGGCGAGCTGTCGATCCTCGGGCTCGACCCCGACCGGCACGGTCCCGACATCCGCTCGCAGCTCGGCGTCGTGCCGCAGGCAGACAACCTCGACATGGAGCTGCGCGTCCGCGAGAACCTGCTCGTGTACGGGCGCTACTTCGGCCTGCCGCGCCGGGTCGTCGCCGAGCGCGCGGACGAACTGCTCGAGTTCGCGCAGCTCGCTGACCGCGGCCAGGCGAAGGTCGACGCGCTGTCCGGCGGCATGAAGCGCCGGCTCACGATCGCGCGCGGGCTCATCAACGACCCGCGGATCATCCTGCTCGACGAGCCGACCACGGGGCTCGACCCGCAGGCGCGGCATATCCTGTGGGACCGGCTGTTCCGGCTCAAGGAGCAGGGTAAGACGCTCGTGCTCACGACCCACTACATGGACGAAGCGGAGCAGCTCTGCGACCGGTTGGTCGTCGTCGACCACGGCCGCATCATGGCCGAGGGGTCCCCGGCCGAGCTCATCCGGCAGTATTCGTCGCGCGAGGTGCTCGAGCTGCGGTTCGGCTCCGACCGCAATGAAGAGGTCGCGGCGGCGCTCGAGGGCTCCGGCGACCGCATCGAGGTGCTGCCCGACCGCATCCTCGTCTACACGGCTGACGGCGAGGCCGAACTCGAGCGCATCTCAGCCGCCGGGCTGCACCCCGTCACGAGCCTCGTGCGCCGCTCGAGCCTGGAGGACGTCTTCCTGCGCCTGACCGGACGGACCCTGATCGAATGAGCGAGCTTCCACCCGCGGGTCGAGGAGGCCCGAAGGGCCGTCTCGAGACCCGGCCGGCGGATGTCGCGGCCGACGAGGCGACGACGGATGACGCGCGCCGGGCGATCGCCGGCGGTGCCCGCCCGCGCCGATTCGGCGCCTGGTACGTCGCCGAGCACCGGTTCCGGGTCATGTGGTCGTACGCGCAGACCATCCTCGTCACGGGGTTCGGCGAGCCGATCATCTACCTCTACGCGATGGGCGTCGGGCTCGCGACGCTCGTCGACCAGAACCTCTCGCTCGAAGCCGGCGGCGTCGGCTACCTCGTGTTCGTCGCGCCCGCGCTGCTTTGCAGCGCTGCGCTCACGACCGCGACGATCGAGTTCTCGTACCCCGTGCTGCTCGGCTACAAGTGGAACCCGACGTTCACCGGCATGCACTCCGGGCCCATCAGCCCCGGGCAGATCGTCGACGGGCTCGTCATCTCGGTCGTCGTCCGCCTGGCGGCGACGGTCGCGATCTACTACGCGTTCATGCTCCTGTTCGGCGCCGTGCCGTCGCCGGCCGGCTGGCTCGCCATCCCGATCGCGACGCTCACGGGCATGGCCTTCGGCACGCTGCTCATGGCGTACGCCTCGTCGATCCGGGAGGACGCCGGCCAGCTCGCGATGGTGCAGCGGCTCGTCGTGCTGCCGCTCACCTTGTTCTCCGGCACGTTCTTCCCGCTCTCGCAGCTGCCCTGGTTCCTGCAGTGGATCGGCTGGATCTCGCCGCTCTGGCACGGCACCGAGCTGGCGCGCGTGGTCACGTTCGGCTATCCCGAACCCCTGTGGCTCAGCGCGCTGCACGTGGTCGTTCTCGTGGCGATGACCATCGTCGGCTGGGTGTGGGCGCGCCGGATCGCCGTCCGGAGGCTTGCGGCATGACGTTCGTCGACCACGCCCTCGAGCACCGCGCCGCAGGCCGCCGCGGCGTCGGCGCCCTGTACGCGGGCAACTCGCGATCGGTCATGTACCGCGGATGGCGCGCGACGCGCTCCACGAACTGGCTCGTGATGGTGAGCGGCCTGTTCGAGCCCGTCTTCTACCTGCTCTCGCTCGGCATCGGACTCGGCGCGCTCGTCGGCACGGTCGCCGTCGACGGTCGCGAGGTGCCGTACGCCGCGTTCATCGCGCCCGCGCTGCTGGCGGTCGCCGCGATGAACGGCGCGATCTACGACTCCACGTGGAACGTGTTCTTCAAGATCCGGTTCGCCAAGCTCTACGAGGGCATGCTCGCGACCTCGCTCGGCCCGCTCGACGTCGCGCTCGGCGAGATCTCGCTCGCCCTGCTGCGCGGCGCGCTCTACGCGGGCGGCTTCATGCTCGTCATGCAGGTGCTCGGGCTGAACCTCTCCTGGTGGGCGGTGCTGGCGATCCCCGCGGTGCTCCTCATCGCCTTCGGGTTCGCGAGCATCGGCATGGCCGTCACGAGCTACCTGACGACCTTCCAGCAGATGGACTGGATCAACTTCGTCATGCTGCCGATGTTCCTGTTCTCGGCCACGTTCTACCCGCTCACGGTGTACCCCGAGCCGATCCAGTGGATGATCCAGGCCCTGCCGCTCTGGCACGGCGTCGAGCTCGTGCGGGGCCTCACGACGGGAGTCGTCGGGCCGGCCATGCTCGTCCACGTGGCCTACTACCTCGTCATGATCATCATCGGCATGGTCTTCACGACGAAGCGGCTGCGCGCGCTCTTCCTCGCCTGATCGGATGGCACGAGGCCAGTGTTTCCGCGTGTGACGGCTCACCGCGACATCCGCCCGGCCCCGGCGTATCGTCGCCTGCACGGTACGAACCCGCAAGGAGCCAGCCATGTCGATCCACCAGCCGCACGCCGCCGCCGAGTCCCGTACGGGTCTCGCGATGGGCATGCGCGGCTGCGTCGAGGGCGAGGCCTGCGCGAGCGACCGTCCGGGGCACGGCCTGCACCCCATGCAGGACCGCCTGTCGCGCATCGCGGGCAGCCGCTGGGTCGACGCCGTCGTGACGACGTCGGGCACCGACGGCTTCGTCGAGCTGCTCGACCTCGATGGCGGCGTCCACCGCGTCTGGCACCACGGCGCGCTGACGGGCCGGCTCGCGGTCGGGGACCCGGTCGCACTGCACGGCGTGTACGGCGTGCTCGCGCGCGGCGACGACCGCTACAGCGTCGCGGCCGTCTGACCCCGAACGCACGTGACGCGGCCGAGCCGGCCGCGTCGACGTGATCAGGAGACCGTCAGCTCGCGGGCATCATCTCCTTCATCGCGCCCATCATCTTCTCCATGGCCATCACGGCCTGGTCGCAGGCCATGGCGCACATGCGGCAGTGCTCGCTCATCTCGGCGTGCATCATGCACTCGGCCGAGCACGCGCGGCACATCATGACGCAGGTCTCCATCATCGACATCATGACCTGCGTGTCGTAGCCGGTGGTGCGGAGCATCATGCGCATCATCGTGTCGCACACGTCGGCGCAGTTGGAGCACATCGCCGCGCACCGACCCATGCCCTCGCCCGCGTCCGCGTCGGCGCACATGATGCACGCCTGCATGCATGCGGAGAGGGCCTCCATACACTCCTGCATCATCGACATGTCCATGTCCTTCATGGGCATGTCGGACGCGGACATCGCGCCCTTCATCATGTCCATCGTCATGTTCATCCGCGCACCTCGCTGTCTGCGGGGCCGGGTGCCGGCGTTGCCGGCTGGGGACCCGGCGACCCTGTCCGCGCCATGCTACGCCGCGGCCCGCGCGGCCAGAAGGGGGTCGCGCCATCCGTCATCCGCACGAAACAGGGCGGATGCCGCGGGGCTCGTGACCCCGCGTCATCCGCCCCGTCGACGGCGGTCGCGGCCCGCTACAGCGAGGCGACCTCGGTCTCGGCTTCGGCGAGCTGGTCGCGCGCGCCGACGCCCGCGTCGTCGTAGTCGACGTCCTTGGTCTCCTTCGAGATGAGCAGTGCGACCAGGGTCAGCACGCCCATCGCGGAGAGGTAGATGCCGACCGGCCACGGCTGGCCGTCGGCCGCCGCCCACAGGGCGACCGCGATGAGCGGGGCGACCGCGGCGCCGAGGATCGACGAGACGTTGTACGCGACGGCCGAGCCGGTGTAGCGCACGTTGGTCGGGAACAGCTCGGGCAGGACCGCGCCCATGGGGCCGAACGTCGAGCCCATGAGGAGGAATCCGAACACGAGGAACGCCTGCACGAGCGCGCCCGTGAACTTCGGGTCGAGCTGCGGCATGAGGAACAGGTTGAAGCTCAGTCCGAACACGATGATCGCGACCGTCACCCAGATGAGCAGACGGCGGCGTCCGATCGCGTCGGCGATCGGGCCCGACAGCAGCGTGAAGACACCGAAGAACACCACGCCGATGATCTGCATCGTCACGAAGTCGGTGTATGCGAACCCGAGGCCGGGGTAGAAGCCCGCGGCGAACGCGGCGGCGTCGAACGGCTGGCCGGCGGCTGTCGCAGCGGCTTCGGCCGCGGCGCTCGCCGTCTCGAGGTCGGCGGCCTTCGTGCCGTACGAGAGCGTGAAGTTCGTCATCAGGTAGAAGAGGACGTACGTCGCGAGCATGATGAACGTGCCGAGGATGAGCTCGCGCCAGTTGTGGCGGACCGCGGTGCCGAGCGGCAGCTTGCGGATCGCGCCCTTCTCGGCGGCCCTCGTGAACGTGGTCGACTCGACGAGCTTCAGTCGCACCCAGAGGCCGACGATGACCATGACGGCCGAGAAGAGGAACGGCACGCGCCATCCCCACTCGAAGAACCACTCGCGCGAGGGCGACAGCAGGTTGATCGCCAGGAACACGCCGTTGGCGATGATGAAGCCGATCGGCGCGCCGAGCTGCGGGAACGTGCCGTACCAGGCACGCTTGCCCTTCGGGGCGTTCTCGGTCGCGACGAGCGCGGCGCCCGACCATTCGCCGCCGAGCGCGAAGCCCTGCGCGAGGCGCATGACCAGGAGCAGCAGCGCGGCGAACC
>DASTQT010000286.1:0-7283 GCA_035761605.1 Agromyces sp.
CACGTCGACGCCGCGACCATCTTCCTCGTCACGGATCCTGCTAGATTCGACGTCATCGTCACGGACAACCTCTTCGGCGACATCCTCACGGACCTGGCCGGCGCGATCAGCGGCGGCATCGGCCTCGCGGCCTCGGGCAACATCAACCCCGACGGCCGGTTCCCGAGCATGTTCGAGCCGGTGCACGGTTCCGCTCCGGACATCGCCGGGAAGGGCATCGCCGACCCGACCGCCGCGATCCTCTCGGTCGCCCTGCTGCTCGACCACCTCGGTCACGCGGGTCCCGCCGAGCGGGTCCGAGAGGCGGTCGCCGCCGACGTCGCCGAACGCGGCGACATCCGGCGCTCGACCTCCGAGATCGGCGACGCGATCGCCGCGCGCATCGGCGCCACCGTCGGCGCCCACTGACTTCCGCTTCCGAAAGGGGAACACCTTGACCACCTCGAACCTCACCCTCAAGACGCCCTCGCCCGCCGGTCTCGTCTGGCAGGTCACCGGCAACGAGGCCGCCAAGTCCGACGCCGAGCGCGAGGCGATCCTCGCCGACCCCGGGTTCGGCAACCACTTCACCGACCACATGGCCGACATCTGCTGGTCCGAGAAGGGCGGATGGCACCGCCCGCGCGTCTCGCCGTACGGGCCGATCCAGCTCGACCCGGCCGCCGCGGTGCTGCACTACGCGCAGGAGATCTTCGAGGGCCTGAAGGCCTACCGGCACGCCGACGGCTCCATCCGCACGTTCCGCCCGTACGAGAACGCCGCGCGCATGCAGCGTTCGGCGCGGCGGCTGGCGCTGCCCGAGCTGCCCGTCGAGTACTTCATCGACTCGCTGAAGCAGCTCATCGCGGTCGACGCCGACTGGGTGCCCAGCGCGCCCGAGACGAGCCTGTACCTGCGCCCGTTCATGTTCGCAAAGGAGGCGTTCCTCGGCGTGCGCCCGGCGAAGAAGGTCGCGTACTACCTCATCGCGAGCCCCGCGGCCGCGTACTTCCCTGGCGGCGTGCAGCCCGTGAACATCTGGCTGTCCACGCACTACGCGCGCGCCGGCAAGGGCGGCACGGGCGCCGCCAAGACCGGCGGCAACTACGCGTCGAGCCTGCTCCCGCAGGCCGAGGCATACGAGAAGGGCTGCCAGCAGGTGCTCTTCCTCGACGGGGGCGAGTACCTCGAGGAGCTCGGCGGCATGAACGTGGTGCTCGTCCGGAAGGACGGCACCCTCGTCACGCCCGAGTCCGACTCGATCCTCGAGGGCATCACGCGCGACTCGATCCTGCGCCTCGCGGCCGACCGCGGCCACCAGGTCGAGCAGCGGCGCGTCACGCTCGCCGAGTGGCGCGAGGGCGCGGCATCCGGCGACATCGTCGGCGCGTTCGCCTGCGGCACCGCGGCCGTCGTCGTCCCGATCGGACGACTGCTCGGCGAGGACTTCGAGATCGTGCACTCGGGCCCGCAGGCCGAGGAGCTCGCGCTGTCGCTGCGCGAGGAGCTCACCGGCATCCAGTACGGCCGCGTCGAAGACCGGCACGGCTGGATGGTGCGGCTCGACGCATGACGTCGGGTACGGCGGCGGGCGCCCCGGCGGGCGTCCGCATCCGGTCGTTCGCGGTCGCCGACACCGAGGCGGTCGTCGCGCTCTGGCGTGCGGCCGGCCTCGTCGTGCCGTGGAACGATCCGTATCGCGACATCACGCGGAAGCTCACCGTGCAGCCCGAGCTGTTCCTGGTCGCGGAAGCGGGCGGCGCTGTCGCGGGCACGGCGATGGTGGGCTATGACGGGCACCGAGGCTGGGTGAACTACCTCGCGGTGGATCCCGCCCACCGCGGCGGCGGACTCGGCGCGCGGCTCATGGCCGAGGCCGAGCGACTGCTCGCCGAGCTCGGCTGCCCGAAGCTCAACCTGCAAGTGCGCGCCTCCAACACCGGCGTCATCGACTGGTACCGCTCGCTGGGGTACGACCTCGATGGTGCCGTCGGTCTCGGCAAGCGGCTCATCCCCGACGTCGGCGACCCCGCACCGTAGGCTGGCGGCATGAAGGTCGCGCGCTTCGCCCACGGTGAGTCCATCTCGTTCGGCATCGTCGACGAGGAGGAGCACGAGCTCGTCGTCCTGAAGTCCGACCCGCTGTTCGCGGGCTTCGACACGACGGGGGAGCGCGTGCCGCTCGGCGAGGCGCGGCTGCTGGCACCCGTGATCCCTCGGTCCAAGGTCGTCGCGGTGGGCAAGAACTACCGCGAGCACGCCGAGGAGATGGGCGGCGAAGCGCCGGCGGAGCCGCTGCTGTTCCTCAAGCCGAACACGTCGGTCATCGGCCCGGGTGATGCGATCGTCCTGCCGCCCGAGAGCGCGCAGGTCGAGCACGAGGGCGAACTCGCGGTCGTGATCGGCCGCGTGGCCCGTCGAGTGAGCGAGGCCGACGCGGCATCCGTCATCTTCGGCTACACGATCGCGAACGACGTGACCGCCCGCGACCTGCAGCGACGCGACGGCCAATGGACTCGCGCGAAGGGCTTCGACACCGTCGGCCCGCTCGGCCCGGTGATCGCGACCGACCTCGACCTCGAGCGCGGCGTGATCGAGACGAGCGTGAACGGCGAGCGGCGCCAGCACGGGCGCCTCGCCGACATGGTGCACTCGGTGTCCACGATCGTGGCGTACGCCTCGAACGTGTTCACGCTGCTTCCGGGCGACGTGATCCTCACGGGCACGCCCGCGGGGGTCGGCCCGATCGTCGACGGCGACCGCGTCGAGGTGACGGTCTCGGGGCTGGGCACGCTCGCGAACCCGGTGCGCGTCGCGCCCTGACGGCGCACGCTGCCGGCGCGCTCAGGCGACGGGCGCGTTCAACCCGGCGCAGATGAGCTCGGCGAGCTCGGGCAGGTCCATCGCCTCGTCGGCTCGGTCGGCTGCCCCATCCGGCCGGTCGGCCGCTTCGAGCGGGTCCGAACCGCCCAGGTCGGCGGGCGACGGGGCGGTGATGATCGCCACCCACGCGGCGGCCGCGGTGCGGAGCCGACGTGCGGCGATCGGGTGGAGGATGCTCGCGCCGAGGACGTGCTCGACCAGCCCCTGGAGCTGTCGGCGGTAGTCTCCGAGCCGCTCGCGCACCTCGGGATGCGTGCGCTGCTCGCGCCAGACGATCACGCGGCGCACCTGCGTCTCATCCTGCAGCTCGTGGAGCCGGCGCGTGACGTTGAGCAGCGCGCGAGCGGGATCGCCGAGCGCGACGAGCGCCGTCGTGTCGACGGGGTCGAGGTCGAGCCGCTCGCCGATCAGGGCGCGGAGAAGGTCGGCCTTCGTGGGGAAGTAGTAGAAGAGGAGTCCCTTCGGCACGCCGGCGGCGCGGGCGATCGCGGCCGTGGGCGTGGCGTCGAAGCCGCCCTCGGCGAAGAGGCGCTCCGCGGCATCGAGGATGAGCGTGCGGGTCTGCGTGTCGCGTGGCATGGCGTCGTTCCGGCGAGGAGCGGGGGCGCCGGTCGCATCCGTCGCCCCCGTCTCGGCCCGCACGTCAGTGCGGGATCGCCTGGTCGTGCGTCTGCATGGCCGGCCGGATGGCGAGCGCCGCGACGATCACTGCGATCGCGCCGCAGATCCAGGAGATCCAGGCGGGCCCGAACTCGGTGGCGCTGGCGTAGCCGCCGATCCACGGAGCGATGAACAGCAGCGCGCCGAGGCCGAGCTGCACGTATTCGGTCGCGACCAGTCCGGGCATCGCGAGGTTCACGAGTCCGGAAGCGATCAGCAGGATACCGAGCACGAGCATCCACACCATCGAGGCGCCGGCCTGCTCCATGAAGAACGTCGACCCGGCGGCGACGACGCCGACCGCCACGGCGACCCAGTCCTCCCAGCGTGTCCACTTCTTCATCGACTCTCTCCCCTCCTGTGACGGATGGCTCCCGATCGGGGGTCGATTCGAAACTATTCCCGACTGACCGTACGGTCAATCACCAGGTGGACGAACGGCTCGGTCACCCTGCGGTCACCTGCCCAGTGCGCGGGCGGCGAGCTCGACGTCGTCGAGGTCGCTCCACAGGTGGAACGCGACGCGGGCCCGACCGGCGCGTCCCGACGCCGTGAGGCCGGCCGCGGTGAGTGCGGCGAGGGCGGATCCCTCCGGATCCGCCCAGCTCACGATCGCGCTCGGTGCGGACGGAAGGTCGAGCCTCGCGCGGAACGCGTCGGCGAGCGCGAGGTCGTATTCGCGGACCGCGGCGATGTCGAGGCCGGCGGCGAGCTCGAGCGCGGCCTCGGCGCCGGCCCACGCGTGCCACGCGGGGGAGACGTCGAAGCGGCGCGCGCCCTCCGCAAGGTGCAGGTCGGGCCCGTAGCACGAGGCCCACGGGTCCTCGCCCGAGTACCATCCGGCCGTGAGCGGCACGAGCTCCGCGAGCGCGCGGTCGCTCACGGCCATGAACGCCGCGCCGCGCGGCGCCGACAGCCACTTGTACGCGTGGCAGACGATCAGGTCGGCGTCGAGGTCGTCGGTCGGAAGCCATCCGGTCGCCTGGGTGGTGTCGATGAGTACGAGCGCGCCGGCCGCGCGGGCGGCGGTGATGACGGATGCCACGTCGGCGAGTTCGCCGGTCGCGGATTGCACGAGCGAGAACGCCACGAGCCAGGTCCCGGCGCCGATCGCGTCGGCGAGCCGGTCGAGCGGGGCATGACGGACGCGCAGGTCGCCGCGCGCGAGGAACGGCGCGACGACGGAGCTGAAGTCGCCGTCGACGCACACGATCTCCGCCCCGGCGGGGGCGGATGCCGCGGCGAGTGCGACGAACGGCGAGACCTGCGAGCCCACGGCGATCCGATCCGGGGACGCGCCGAGGAGCGTCGCGGCGTGCGAGCGGGCGCGCTCGACCACGCCGGTGTAGTCGGCGGCGGAGGCCCGGCCGTCGCGCCACCGTGCGAGGTCGCGCTCGAGGGCGGCGACCGTCGGGGTCGCGGGGATCCCGAGCGTGCAGGCCGCGAGGTACCCGCGGCCGGAGCGGAAGCGGGGGTCGGGCAGCGCGGTCGCCGGTGCGGGCCGGTCCGCGGGGGCTTCGGTGTGCATGCCGACAGCCTGAGCGACGGAATGCGATTCGTCGAGAGCCAGTGCTGGATCGCGGCCATAAGCAGGGCTTATCATTTCGGCATGACCCAGCCGCGTGCCGACGCGCTCCTCGATCCACCGGGCGCCGCCGACCTCGACGCCATGAGCCTCCTCGTGCTGCGCGCGGTCGCCGACCACGGCACGATCACCGCGGCGGCCGCCGCGCTCGGATTCAGCCAGCCAGCGCTCAGCCAGCAGGTACGGCGAGCCGAGGCGCGCGCCGGCATGGCGCTCGTGGAACGGACCGGGCGTGGCATCCGTCTCACCGCGGCGGGCCGCCTGCTCGCGCGTCACGGCGCGGCGATCGCCACGACGCTCGAGGCCGCGCGCGGCGAGCTCGCCGCCCTGCGCGGGCTCCGCTCCGGCCGCGTGCGACTCATGGCGTTCCCGTCGGCGTCGCCGACGATCGTGCCCGAGCTCATGGCGGAGATGGCCGCGCGGCACCCGGGCGTGCGCGTCAGCTTCGTCGAGGCCGAGCCGCCCGAGGCGGTCGCGGCCGTCCGCGAGGATCGCGCCGACCTCGCCCTGACCTTCAGCTACCCCGGCGACCGCAGCGATCCGCACCGCGAGAGCGCGCGGGGGCTCGAGGTGACCACGATCGGCACCGATGCGATGCACGTGGTGCTCCCGGCGCGCCATCCGCTCGCCGCACGAGACACGGTCGACCTCGGCGACCTGGCGGGGGAGCGCTGGATCGCGGGCTGTCCGCGTTGCCGCGGGCACCTGCTGGAACTCTGCGACGTCGCGGGCTTCACCCCGAGGATCGCCGTCGAGACCGACAACTTCGTCGCGGTCGAGGAGCTCGTCGCAAGCGGCCTCGGCGTCGCGGTGCTCCCGGCCCTCGCGGTGCAGTCCGCCGGGGCCCGACCCGGCGTGGCCGTGCGGGCGACCGCGAACAGCGACCGGCGAACGCTGCACCTCGTCACGGCCAAGGGCGGCACGGGGGTCCCGGCCGTCGCCGTCGCCGCCGACCTGCTCGGGCGCCTCGTCGCCCGACGGGAGGCAGCGCCTGCGGGCCTTAACATTGACAGCGATGCCTGACACGACCCACCCCACGACCACCGCCACCGGCGCCGACGTCCGCGTGCGCTTCTGCCCGTCGCCGACCGGCACCCCGCACGTCGGCCTCGTGCGCACCGCCCTGTTCAACTGGGCCTACGCGCGCCACACCGGCGGCACGTTCGTCTTCCGCATCGAGGACACCGACGCGGCGCGCGACAGCGAGGAGAGCTACGCGCAGATCATCGACGCGCTCACGTGGCTCGGCCTCGACTGGGACGAGGGCATCGACGTCGGCGGCCCGCACACGCCGTACCGGCAGTCGCTGCGCGGCGAGATCTACATCACGGTCATCGAGCGCCTGTTGGCCTCTGGCCACGTCTACGAGAGCTACTCGACCGCCGAGGAGATCGATGCCCGCAACGAGGCGGCGGGCCGCCCGAAGCAGTTCGGCTACGACAACTTCGACCGCGACCTGACCGACGACCAGCGCGCCGCGTTCCGCGCCGAGGGCCGCCAGCCGGCGCTGCGCCTGCGCGTGCCCGACGACGTCGACCTCGGCTTCGACGACCTCGTGCGCGGCCGCATCGACTTCGCTGCGGGCTCGACCACCGACTTCGTGGTCGTGCGCCCGAACGGCGCGCCGCTCTACACGCTCGTGAACCCGGTCGACGACGCGCTCATGGGCATCACGCACGTCCTCCGCGGCGAAGACCTGCTGAGCTCGACGCCGCGGCAGATCGCGCTGTACCACGCGCTCATCGACATCGGGCTCACCACCTTCGTGCCGCGCTTCGGCCACCTGCCGTACGTCATGGGCGAGGGCAACAAGAAGCTCTCCAAGCGCGACCCCGAGTCGAACCTGTTCCACCACCGCGACCGGGGCTTCATCCCCGAGGGCCTCGTAAACTACCTGGCGCTGCTCGGCTGGGGCTTCTCGGCCGACCGGGACGTCTTCAGCCGCGACGAGTTCGTCGCCGCGTTCGACGTCGAGAACGTCAACCCGAACCCCGCGCGCTTCGACCTGAAGAAGGCCGAGGCCATCAACGGCGACCACCTGCGGCAGCTCGACGTCGCCGACTTCGCCGCGCGCACGGTGCCGTACCTGCAGGCCGCGGGCCTCGTCGCGACGCCCCTCGCGCCGGCGCAGGAGGCCGTCCTCGCGCAGGCCGCGCCGCTCGTGCAGGAGCGCATC
>DASTQT010000287.1:0-4843 GCA_035761605.1 Agromyces sp.
TCCAGACGCGCCCGTCGCCGCGATGTCGGCGCAGCAGGCCCGAGAACGCGTCGACGCCCGCCCACGGGAGCTGCACCCACGAAATCGACGGGTGCGCGGCGAGCAGCGCCTCGAGTTGTTCCTCGCCCTCGGAGCTCGTCCAGACGAGTCCGCGGGTGTCCTGCGACAGTGGGGCGACGTGCCCGCCGGCGCGCGCGACCGCGTCGGCGAAGCGCGGCTCGTCGTCGGGCACGATGGCGATCGGGCCGGGTTCCGGGCGGGAGGTCGGCGCCGCGACATCCGCTCGCTCGCTGATCACGCCGAGCGCACCCGCGCCGGCGACCGCGCGGTGACGCGAGGGTCGCGCCTCCGTCACGCGGGCGGCTCCGGCATCAGGTCGTCGGTGACCGCGTGGCCGGCGTCGAGCGCCCCCCCGAGCGCCTTCACGTACGGGTGCGAGGGGTCGTGGAAGACCTCGTCCATGGTGCCGATCGCCACCAGCTCGCCCCGGTCGAGCACCGCGAGGCGGTCGGCGACGCGACGCAGCACCGGCAGGTCGTGCGTGATGATGATCGCCGAGAACGTGTGGCCGTCGCGCAGCTCGCCGATGAGCTGCGCGACCGCGTCGCGCACGGTCAGGTCGATCCCCGCCGTCGGCTCGTCGGCGATGAGCAGCTTGGGCCCCAGCACGAGTGCCCGCGCGAGGGCGACGCGCTGCCGCTGGCCGCCGCTCAGCTCGTACGGGTACTTCTCGAGCATGCCGAGCGGCAGCCGGACCGCGTCGACCATCGTGGCCACGCGGGTCGCGAGCGCCTTGCTGTTGTAACGGTGATCGCGTTCGAGGATCGGCTCGCCGATGATCTCGGACACCGTCCGGTCGGGCGGCAGGGTCGCCGCGGCATCCTGCGCCAGGTAGCCGACGTGGAAGCGCAGCTCGTTCAGCCGCCGGCGGGTGACCCCCCGCAGCGGCGTTCCGAGCACGAGCGCCTCGCCGCCGGTGATCACCGGGCGCACGTCGCCGCCCGGTCCGGCCGGTTCGAACGCGACCCCGGACAGCACCCGGGCGAGCGTCGACTTGCCGCTCCCCGCCGAGCCGAGCAGGCCGAGCACCTCGCCCGGCGCCACGCGAAGGCTCACGCCGTGCACCGCGACGTGCGCCGCACTGGCGCCGTGCGCCGGGTACTCGACGGACAGGTCGCTCACGACGATCGGGTAGCCGTGGGTCGCACCGCGGGTCATCCGGCGGCCTCCCGGATGCGCCGCAGCTCCTCCCGTCGCTCCGCCTGGGCGGCGGGGTCGGGCACTGGCAGCGACGCGAGGAGACGCTGGGTGTAGGGGTCCTTCGGTGCGCCGAGCACCTCGGCGCCGGTCCCCTCCTCGACGAGACGTCCGTGGTAGAGCACTGCGATCCGGTCGGCGAGCAGGTCGACGACCGCGAGGTCGTGGCTGATGAACAGGCACGCGAACCCGAACTCTCGCTGCAGCTCGGCGAACAGCTCGAGCACTCGCGCCTGCACCGACACGTCGAGGGCCGATGTCGGCTCATCGGCGATCAGCAGCTCGGGCTCGAGTGCGATCGCCCGAGCGAGGCTCGCGCGCTGCCGCTGCCCGCCCGACAACTCGTGGGGGTAGCGGTCGCCGTACGCGGCGGGCAGCTGCACCGCCTCGAGGAGCTCGTCCACGCGCGCACGCGCGTCCCGGGCGTCGGCCGCGCGCTCGTGGATCACGAGCGGTTCGGCGACGCACTCGGCGATCGTGAGCAGCGGATTGAAGCTCGACGCGGGGTCCTGGAACACGAAGCCGAGCCGGCTGCGGGACGGCCGGAAGTCGCGCTCGCGGATGCCGAGCATCTCGTGCCCGAGCACCTTCAGCGACCCGCCGGTCACCCTCGTGAGCCCGGCGATGGCGCGGCCGATCGTGGTCTTGCCGGATCCGCTCTCGCCGACGAGGCCGAGGACCTCGCCGGGCCGGATCACGAGGTCGACGCCCTGGACGGCGCGGAACCCGGCACGTCCGAAGCGACCCGGGTACTCGATCTCGAGCCCCTTCGCCTCGACCACGGGCGCCTGCTCGGCCCAGTCGGCGGTCCGTGCCGCCGCACGCTCGGCCGCGCGCGCGACGCCGTGGCCGACGTACGGCACGGCGGCGAGCAGCGCCTTGGTGTAGTCGTCCTTCGGGGCGGCGAACAGGTCGGCGGCGCTGGCCTCCTCGACGACGCGGCCCTGGTACATGACCGCGACGCGGTCGGCCAGGTCGGCGACGACGCCCATGTTGTGCGTGATGAGCACGATCGCGGTGCCGAACTCGTCGCGGACGCGGCGGAGCAGGTCGAGGATCTCGGCCTGCACCGTCACGTCGAGCGCCGTCGTCGGCTCGTCGGCGACGATGAGGCCGGGCTCGAGCACCAGGGCCATCGCGATCACGATGCGCTGCTTCTGCCCGCCCGAGAACTGATGAGGATAGTGATCGACACGGACCTCGGGATCGGGGATGCCGACCTTGCCGAGCATCTCGACGGCCTTCGCCCGGGCTTCCTTCTTCGAGAGCCGCCCGTGGGCGAGCAAGCCCTCCATGATCTGCCAGCCGACTGTGAAGACCGGGTTCAGCGCCGTCGAGGGCTCCTGGAAGACCATGGCGACGTCGGTGCCGCGGATGCCGCGGAGTCGATCGCCCGACAGACTGATGACGTCGTTCTCCGCCGTGCCGGCCCGATTGGCGAGGATGACCGCACCGCTCGTCGTCGCCGTCTCGGGCAGCAGGCCGAGGATCGTCTTGGCGGTGACGGTCTTGCCGCTGCCGGACTCACCGACGATCGCCAGGACCTCCCCGCTTTGGACCGACAGGCTCACGTCGTCGACGGCCTTGACGGCGCCGGCGTCCGTCGCGAACGACACGCCGAGCCGGTCGATGCTGACCACCGTGCTCATCGGTTCACCTCGATCCCGTGCTCATCGAATGTCTCCCCGTCCTCAAGCCCTCGCAATCCGCCCGGGCCCGCGATGAGCGTGCCGCCTGGGACGACCGAGGTCTCGGCGACCTCGCCGGCCGCCTGGGCGACCCGACGCCGCCCCCGCAGGCGCGGGTCGGCGAGGTCGTTGAGGCTCTCGCCGACGAGCGTTATGCCGAGCACCGTGAACACGATCGCGAGACCGGGGAACAGCGCCGTCCACCAGATGCCGCTCGTGACGTCGGAGAGCGCCTTGTTCAGGTCGTAACCCCATTCGGCTGCCGACGTGGGCTCGATGCCGAAGCCGAGGAAGCCGAGGCCGGCGAGCGTGAGGATCGCTTCGGACGAGTTCAGCGTGAAGATCAGCGGTAGCGTCCGGGTCGCGTTGCGCAGGATGTGCCGGAAGATGATCCGCAGGTTGGACGCGCCGAGCACCTTCGCCGACTCGACGTACGCCTCGGCCTTGATGCGCACGGTCTCCGCACGGATGACGCGCAGGTACTGCGGGATGAACACGACGGTGATCGAGATCGCGGCGGCGAAGATGCCGCCCCACATGCTCGACTGCCCTCCGGAGATGACGATCGCGGCGAGGATCGCCAGCAGCAGAGACGGGAAGGCGTAGATCGCGTCGCTGATGACGACCAGCACGCGGTCGAGCCATCCGCCAAGGTAGCCCGAGACGAGGCCGAGGAACACGCCGAGGAAGATCGACAGCGCGACCGCCACGATGATCACGAGCAGCGCGGTCTGCGCACCCCAGATCACGCGGGACAGCACGTCGTAACCGCCGACGGTCGTACCCAGCAGGTGCTCGGATGACGGCGGCTGCTGGGCGCCGAACGCACCGTCGGCCGAGCGCAGCTGATTGTAGCCGTACGGCGCGAGCACCGGCGCGAGGATCGCGGTCAGGATGAACAGGCCGGTGATGACGAGACCGGCGACGAGCATGCCGCGCTGGAGGCCCACGCTCTGGCGGAGCTGGTGGATGACCGGGAGCCGGTCGCGGAGGCGCCGCCGGGGAACGGCGGCGGCGGTGTTGGCCGCGGTCATGTCAGTACCTCACCCTCGGGTCGATGAGCGCCGCGAGCACGTCGACGACGAAGTTGGTCAGCGCGACGATGACGGCGAGCAGGGCGACGATGCCCTGCACGGCGACGAAGTCGCGGGCCTGGAGGTACTCAGCGAGCTGGAAGCCGAGGCCCTTCCACTCGAACGTGGTCTCGGTGAGCACCGCGCCCGCCAGCAGCAGTGCAATCTGCAGTCCGATGACGGTGATGATCGGGATGAGGGCCGGACGGTACGCGTGGCGGCGGACCAGCCGGTACTCGCTGACCCCTCGGGAGCGCGCCGCGTCGACGTAATCCGTGGCGAGCGTGCCGATCACGTTCGTCCGCACGAGCCGCAGGAACACCCCCGCGGTGAGCAGGCCGAGCGCGATCGAGGGCAGCACAGCGTGCGCGAGCACGTCGCCCAGCACAGCGGGGTCGCCGGTGCGGATGGCGTCGATCGTGTAGAGACCGGTGGGGTTGGGGAGCAGCTGCATCTGCAGCTCAGCGCTCGTGGACGCACGACCCGCGACAGGGAGCCATCCGAGCCAGACCGAGAAGACCAGCTTCAGCAGCATTCCGGCGAAGAACACGGGCGTGGCGTAGCAGAGGATCGCGAAGACGCGGAGCAGGGCGTCCTGGCCGCGGTCTCGGAAGTAGGCGGCGACCAGGCCGAACGGGATGCCCACGACGAATGCCACGAGGAGTGAGTAGGTCGCCAGCTCGAGCGTCGCGCTGCCGTACGTCAGCAGGACCTCCACGACGGGGCGGTTGTCGCTGATGGTGGTCCCGAAGTCGCCGGTGAAGATCTGACCGAGGTACTCGAGGTACTGGACGATCACCGGACGGTCGTACCCGGCCGCCGAGA
>DASTQT010000288.1:0-4609 GCA_035761605.1 Agromyces sp.
CGTCCACGCTGGGATGGAGGGAGTGCGGGAGCAGGGCTCCCACGTTCCCACGATCGATCTTTCCACGACCAACCCGCTCGGCGACGTCGAGAACGGCGGGCGGTCCTACGAGGAGCTCGCGACCGGCGGCTCGCTCGGCGAGGGACGCTCCGCGGTGTACCAGCGGCTCTGGCACCCGGGCGTCGCCCGATTCGAGACCGCGCTGGCCGATCTGGAGGGCGCCGAGGGCGCGGTGGCCTTCGGCAGCGGGATGGCGGCGCTCGCCGCGACGCTCATCGCGACGGCATCCGCCGGCACGCCGCACATCGTCGCGGTCAGGCCGCTCTACGGCGGCACCGACCACGTCCTGGAGAGCGGCCTGCTCGGCACCGAGGTCACCTGGACCGACGTCGACGGCATCGCGGACGCCATCCGCCCCGACACGGGACTCGTGATCGTCGAGACCCCCGCGAACCCGACCCTCGAGCTCGTCGACCTGTGTCGGGTGGCGGATGCCGCGGGGCGCGTGCCGCTCCTCGTCGACAACACGTTCGCGACGCCCGTGCTCCAGCGCCCGGTGGAGCACGGCGCGACGCTCGTGCTGCACAGCGCCACGAAGTACCTCGGCGGACACGGCGACGCGATGGGCGGCGTCGTCGCCGGCCCGACCGAGTGGCTCGAGCGCCTGCGCCGGGTGCGCGCACTCACCGGCGGCCTGCTGCACCCGATGGGCGCGTACCTCCTGCACCGCGGCATCCGCACCCTGCCGGTGCGCGTGCGCGCGCAGCAGGCGACCGCCGCAGACCTCGCGACGCGGCTGCAGGCGCACCCCGCGGTCGCACGGGTGCGCTACCCGGGCCTGCCGGGGCAGGACCCCCAGGGCCTCATCGGCCGCCAGCTCGCCGGACCGGGCTCGATCATCGCGATCGAACTCGCGGGCGGCTACGACGCCGCGTGCCGGTTCACCGAGGCGTGCCGGCTCGTCACGCACGCCGTGTCGCTCGGCGGAGTGGACTCGCTCGTGCAGCACCCGGCCTCGCTCACGCACCGGCCGGTCGCGGCGCACGCCAAGCCCGACGGCGGCGTCGTGCGCCTCTCGATCGGCCTCGAGCACGTCGACGACCTCACGGCCGACCTGATGGCCGCGCTCGACGCGGCCGCCGAGCCGCACGACCTCGGTCGCTCGCCCGAGTTCGCGGCCTCGGTCGACGCCGCGAGCTGATCCGCGCCGGCATCGAGGGCGGCGCCGACGTCGCCCTCGATGCGGCGGATGCCGGAGACCGCCTCAGCGCCCCGACAGCCGCCGACGCAGCAGCTCGATACGCGACTGCAGCTGCGTCACGGTCGCCTGCGCGACCTCGGGGCCCCCGCACGCGCGGCGGAGCTCGGCGTGCACCATCGAGTGCGCCTGCCCGTTCTGGCGCGCGTAGAGCCCGACGAGGCTGTTGAGCAGCGTCCGCTGCTCCTTGAGCGTGCGGTAGAGCGCGACCGGCTCGGCAGTGCCCGCCGCCGCCTCGCCGCCGGCTTCGGCGCTGATGTCGGACGCGGCCGCGTGCCTGCGTCGCTCCGAGGCGCGGCGCGCCTGCCGCGCCTGCCGGTGGCGCAGCAGCTCGGAGACCTGTTCGGGTTCGAGGATGCCGGGGATGCCGATGAAGTCGAGCTCCTCGTCGCTGCCCGGCTCGGCGAACGTGCCGAACTCGGTGCCGTCGTAGACGACCCGGTCGAAGGTCGCGTCGGAGCCGAGCGCCTGCCAGGTGAACTCGGCCTCGAGCTCGTCGGACGCCTTCTCCTCGCGATTGGCCGACTCGAGCAGGCCGTCCTCGAGGCCGGGGTCGTCGTCGCCGTCGCCCGAGCGCCGGTCGAGCGCGTGATCGCGCTGCCGCTCGAGCTCGGAGGCGAGCGCCATGAGGATGGGCACGTTCGGCAGGAACACCGACGCGGTCTCGCCGCGGCGGCGGGCGCGCACGAAGCGACCGATCGCCTGCGCGAAGAACAGCGGGGTCGACGAGCTCGTCGCGTAGACGCCCACGGCCAGCCGGGGCACGTCGACGCCCTCGGACACCATGCGCACCGCCACCATCCACCGGCTCGTGCCGTTCGAGAACTCCTCGATGCGCGCCGAGGCCTCCTTCTCGTCGGAGAGCACGACGGTGACCTTCTCGCCGCAGATGCCCTCGAGGATCTCGGCGTAGGCGCGAGCGACGGACTGGTCGGTCGCGATCACCAGCCCGCCGGCATCCGGGATCGCGTGCCGAACCTCGGTGAGACGCCGGTCGGCCGCCTGCAGCACCGACGGGATCCACTCGCCCGTCGGCTCGAGCGCGGTGCGCCAGGCGGCCGAGTGGATGTCCTTGGTCGCGTCCTCGCCGAGGCGCGCCTCCATCTCGTCGCCGGCCTTCGTGCGCCAGCGCATGCTGCCCGCGTAGACCATGAAGATCACTGGGCGAACGACGCCGTCGGCCAGCGCTCGGCCGTAGCCGTAGTCGTAGTCGGTGCTCGACACGCGGATGCCCTGCGCGTCGGGCTCGTAGTGCACGAACGGGATCGGCGCGGTGTCGCTGCGGAACGGCGTGCCCGTCAGCGAGAGGCGCCGGACGGCGGGTTCGAACGCCTCGCGGATCGCGTCGCCCCACGACAGCGTGTCGCCGCCGTGGTGCACCTCGTCGAGGATCACGAGCGTGCGACCCGAGAGGGTCAGCTCGCGGTGCAGCGCGGGCCGCACGGCCACCTGCGCGTACGTCACGGCGACGCCGTGGTAGTGGCGGGCGCTGCGCCCGTGCGCGTTGCGGAACCCGGGGTCGAGCCGGATGCCGACGCGCGCCGCGGCATCCGCCCACTGCCGTTTCAGGTGGTCGGTCGGGGCGACCACGGTGATGCGGTCGATCGTGCGGCGGGCGCGGAGCTCGGCGGCGAGCCGCAGCGCGAACGTCGTCTTGCCGGCGCCCGGGGTCGCGGCGGCGAGGAAGTCGCGGGGCTCGGTCTCGAAGTAGCGGTCGAGCGCCTCGGCCTGCCAGGCGCGCAGCTTCGACGCGGTACCCCACGGCGCGCGGGCCGGGAACGAGGGTGAGAGGTGCTCGGCGGCCGAGGTGCCCGGCAGGTGCGGGCCGGATGGGGTCGCTGTGCTCACTGGATGGGAGGCTACCCGAGCCGACTGACACACCACCACTCGACGGGCTGTGCAGAATGGAGGGATGGTCACCCAACAGCATCCGTGGTCGAGATATGTCGCGATCGGCGACTCCTTCACCGAGGGCATCGGCGACCCCGAGCCCGGGGTGCCCGGCGGCCACCGCGGCTGGGCCGACCGCGTCGCCGAAGTGCTCTCGCAGGGCGCCGACGACTTCGCGTACGCGAACCTCGCGATCCGCGGCCGGCTCATCCAGCAGATCATCGACGAGCAGATCGAGCCGGCGCTCGAGTTGCGGCCCGACCTCATCACGATCTCGGCGGGCGGCAACGACGTCATCCGGCCCCGCACCGACCCCGACGAGATCTCGGCGCGCTTCGAGTACGCGATCGAGCGGCTCTCACGCGACCGGGCGACGATCGTGCTGTTCACGGGCGTCGACGTCGGCTTCTCCCCCGTGTTCCGCGGCATCCGCGGCAAGGTCGCGATCTACAACGAGAACCTCCGCGCGATCGCGCAGAAGCACGACTGCATCGTCGCCGACCAGTGGGCGCTCGCCGAGATCCAGGACCAGCGCATGTGGGACCGCGACCGCCTGCACCTCAACGCGCTCGGCCACCACGAGGTGGCGCGGATGGTGCTGCGCGCGCTCAACGTCGAGAACGACCTCGAGCCCATGAAGCCCGAGCCGCTGCCGCAGCACTCGTGGCGTCAGGCCCGCACGCAGGATCTCTCGTGGGCGCGCGAGTACCTCGTGCCGTGGGTCGTCCGCCGCATCCGCCACCAGTCGTCGGGGGACCTCATCACCGCGAAGCGGCCCGATGCCGGGCCGTACGCCGCCCGCGTCGACGACGCCGGCGGCACCGACCGCGCAGAGGGTACCGAGGCCTAGTCGAGCCCGCCCGGGTTCGTGAGGCGCCACCACGCGCCCGGGTCGTCGACCGTGCCGTCGAGCACGAGCGGCACCTCGACGCGCTGCGTGCCGGCGGTGACGACCGCGGTGCCGACGGATGCGCCATCCGCAGCGAGCGTGATCGGGTCGGCCTGGATCGCGACGTCGACCGGGGTGTCCGACCAGACGACGACCGTCGCGCCCTCGGCGGTGCGCGCCGTCGCGGTGTCGCCCCAGGGCGTCGCGTACGTCGCGACCTCCGTGTCGGCCTCGATCGCGACGACCTCGTGGAAGCCGGGCGCGATCGTGTCGATCATCTCCGCGATCGCCTGCCGCACCGCCGGGTGGTTCGCGCCGCCGAGCACGACGCCCACGATCGTGACCGAGGACGAGCCGACCGCGACGTCGGCGGAGAACAGCAGGTTCGCCGCGTCGTCCGTGGTGCCGGTCTTGATGCCGTCGACGCCGTGCGAACCGAGCAGCTTGTTGGAGTTCTCGAGCACGCCGAGCTCCGGGATGTCGACCCGCTGGGTCGCGACGATCTCGGCGAGCGTCGGGTCCTCGAGCGCGAGCTGCCCGAGTCGCACGAGGTCGGCGGCGGTGGCGGTGTT
>DASTQT010000289.1:0-2553 GCA_035761605.1 Agromyces sp.
AGATGGCAGCCGGCCGCCCGCTCGACGACGACGATCGCGGGCCCTGGCTGGCGACGCTCTCCGCGCTGATCGGCGACGAGCGCGCCGCCGGACGTCCGGTGGTCCTCGCGTGCTCGGCGCTGAAGCGCCGCTACCGCGACCGCCTCGTCGTCGACGCGCCCGACACCGTCTTCGTGCACCTCGGCGGCACCCGGGACCTCATCGCCGCCCGGCAGCGCGACCGCGCGCACGAGTACATGCCGACGAGCCTGCTCGACTCGCAGTTCGAGACGCTCGAGCCGCTCGAGGCCGACGAACGCGGCATCCTCGTCGACGTCCGCGCGACACCGCAACAGGTGGTCGACGACGTGCGCCGGCGACTGCAGGCGGCCATCGTCGCCCGCTCCTAGGCGCGGTCCGGGTGCGAGCCCGTCGGAGGGAGTGGAGTCCACCGGCGGCCTCGCACCCGGTCCGTCGGCGCGCGCCCGCGCCATCCGCTAGACTGGGCGATTGAACTTCGGCGAGGGATGCCGCCGGAGGCCGGGTCCGCCCGGTCGTGGCATCCGTGATCGACGCGGTGGAAGCGAGCTTCACGGCTGTTCCTCACGCGCATGCGTTCGAGTTGAAGACAGACACCCCGATCTGGGCCGGAGCGCCCGCAAGGAGCCATCACCATGGACGAAGAGAACAAGGTCGTCGCCGAGACGCGCGAGTCGTTCGGCAAGGGCGCAGCCCGCAAGATCCGCGCCGCCGGCAAGATCCCCGCCGTGCTCTACGGCCACGGCACCGACCCCCGCCACCTCACGCTGCCGGGCCACCAGATCCTGCTGCTCGTCCGCAAGGCCAACGCCGTGCTCGAGCTCAAGATCGGCAGCACGACCGAGCTCGCGCTCGTGAAGGACGTGCAGAAGGACCCGGTGCACCAGATCATCGAGCACCTCGACCTCATCGTCGTCAAGCAGGGCGAGAAGGTCCAGGTCGAGGTTCCGGTGCACGTCGAGGGTGAGCCCGCCTCCGGCACGATCGCCGACCTCGACGCCACCACCCTGTCGCTCGAGGTCGAGGCGACGCACATCCCCGAGAACGTCGTCGTCAGCGTCGAGGGCCTCGAGGACGGCACCAAGCTCTTCGCGAGCGACGTCGAGCTGCCCAAGGGCGCGACCCTGCTCAACGACCCCGAGACGCTCGTCATCAACGTGCACGTGCCGCAGAAGGTCGACCTGGGCGAGGAGGCCGCCGAGGCCGCGGCCGCCGAGGCCGCCGAGGCCGGCGAGGGCGCCGAGGAGACCACCGAGGGCGAGTCGGCCGAGTAGCCGACCCCGCTTCGTCGCGAGGGCCCGCGGCGCCGCATCCGGGTACGCTCGGATCGCGGGGCCGCGGGCCCTCCGCCGTTCCCACCCACCTGCCCCGGAGGCATCCGTGAACCTGCTCGACCGCCTCCTGCACCGCCGGAAGGACGAGGTCGTGTCCGACAACACCTGGCTCGTGGTCGGCCTCGGCAACCCCGGTGCCCAGTACGCCGGCAACCGCCACAACGTCGGCCAGATGGTCGCCGACGAGCTCGCGGCGCGCATCGGCGCGACCTTCAAGAGCCACAAGACGCCCTCGCGCGTGGCCGAGGGCTTCCTCGGCCCCGGCCGGCCGAAGCTCGTGCTCGCCAAGCCCACCGGCTACATGAACACGTCAGGCGGCCCGGTCTCGGCGCTGCTGAAGTTCTACTCGCTCGGCGTCGACCGGCTCATCGTCGTGCACGACGAACTCGACATCCCGTTCGACACGGTGCGCCTCAAGCTCGGCGGCGGCCACGGCGGCCACAACGGGCTGCGCGACATCCAGAAGGCCGCCGGCTCGCCCGACTTCACGCGAGTGCGCGTTGGCATCGGCCGGCCCCCCGGGCGAATGGATGCCGCGGAGTACGTCCTGCGCGACTTCGCCGGGTCCGAGCGCGACGCGCTGCCGAACCTGCTGTCGGATGCCGCGGACGCGGTCGAGGCGATCGTCGAGCACGGGCTCGTGGCCGCGCAGCAGCGGTTCCACTCGCCGGCCTGAGCGGGCGGGCCACTTGACCCTGCACCATGGTGCAGGGTTCACGATGGCGGCATGAACCTCTCGAACATGCTCACTTCTCCGTCTGCGATCACCGGTGCGGACCGCACCAGGCCCCCGGCCCTCGGCTCGGCCCCCGCCCCCGTGCGCTTCGGTCGAGCCGGCGCGATCTACGACCTCATCGTCACGGTCGCGTTCGCAACGCCCTGGACCGCGATGATGTTGCTCGACCTGCAGCGCTGGGTGCACACCGGGCTCGGCGCCCCCGGTGCACAGCTCCCCGATTTCGGGCCGGTCCAGATGTTGTTCATGAACATGGCCGGCACGGCCGTGACCATGTGGGCCATCGCGCGGATCATCCACCCGGTGCCGACGCTGATCGCGATCGACACGCTCATCGGGCGCGTAGCGTTCTCGGTATGGATGATCGTGGCTCTGGCCTCCGGAGCGAGCGCCGTGATCGCGGTGTTCCTCGTGTTGGAGGTGGTGTGGGCGATGCTGCAGGGGGCGGGCCTCCTCGAGCAACTG
>DASTQT010000290.1:0-4641 GCA_035761605.1 Agromyces sp.
CGCGGCGAGGACGGCGCCCCCGGCATCGCCCTGCGCTCGCGCGAACTCGTCCATGCGGCGACGGGTCGCCGCGCGCTGCTCCGGCGGCGAGCCCAGCGCGACGACGGCGGCCGCCGCCGCGACGCCGACGAGCGCGAGCAGGCCGGCGACGGCGACGGCGTAGAGGCCGGCGGTGGCCGGAGTGATGCCGCCGAGGACCGCGCTCATGACGAGTGCCGCGAGGCACAGCGCCGCCGCGCTCCACGCGGTCGCCACGACACCGGTGGTCGGTGCGGCATCGCGCCGGAGCGGCAGGAGTGCCAGTGCGATGAGGATCGCCGCGGTCCAGACGAGACCGGTGATCCACGGCAGCACGTCGACGGCGACGAACACCGCACGGCCGAGGTGGAACGCTGCGGCGAAGCACGCCGCGAGCACGCCGCCGACGAGCGCAGCGGTCCGGCCACCCGAACGGCCGAGTTCGGCGGCCGCGCTGCCGTCGCGCGCGCCGAGCTCGGCGAGGCCGTCGGCGCGGGCCGCGCGGATGGCGGCGACCGTCTCGGAGACGCGTGCGTCGACCTGTTCGGCGTACCGGGGAACGGCGGCGATCGCCGCACGATCGAGACGGCTCAGCCGGTACTCGACGTCCGCCCCGCTCGCCGTGCGGGCCCAGGAGGCCGCGGGCCCCTCGGACGTCACGCGACCACCCGGAGCGAACCGACCACCGGGTCGGCGAACCGCTGCATCGTGCCGATCACCTCGCGGTGCGCGAGCTCGGAGAACACGAGGCCGACGAGCCCCGGCAGCACGAGCCCGTACGAGATGCCCGCGAGCGTCGCGCCCGCACCGTCGGGTCGCGTCGTGACGTACGCGACCCGGTAGCCGTGCGGCACCGACTCGGTCTCGAACTCCTCGACGACGGGGTCGGCCAGCACCTCGCCCTCCGGCAGCATCCAGTCGATCGACCCCGACGCGGCCTCCTCGGAGTCGACGCCCTCGGGCAGCGCCCGCAGCGTCGCGTGCAGCACGCCGGTCATCGGCATCGTCGAGGGGCGGAAGTACAGCGACGTGTCGATCCCGTCGCGACGTCGGCCGAGCGCTTCCCGGGCGGCCGCCTCGAGCTCGTCGCCGAGCCCCGCGAGCGGGCCGTTCGCGTACGCGGCGCGCTGCTCGGCGACCCACATCCCGTCGGCTCCGGCGCCCGGCGCGGGCATGATCGACCACGTGTCGCCCGGGTAGACGACCTCGAACCTCATTCGCCGCTCCAGCGGAAGGTCGACATGATCGCGTCGGCGAGCACGCCGGCGGCGCGCATGGTCTCGTCGTCGAGTCGTTCGCCTGCCGCCGCCGACGGCACGACCGCGCTGAACAGCAGCGCCTCGCGCCGCTGGGCGCCCGGCACGGCGACGAGGTAGTCGAACGAGCGGACCGAGAGCTCGCCGCCCGGCACGCGGTGCACGTGCTCCTCCTCCCAGCGGAGCAGCACGCCGTCGTCGCCGAGGGTCCGAGCCCCGCGGTCGCGGCGGAGCGCGGCGACGTGCGGGTCGAGCGGGCCGCCGCCGGGGGCGGCGAGCCGAACGGCGGTGATCGACAGCGGGAACAGCTCGTCGGCGGGAACGTCGGCCGGGTAGATCAGGCGGACCGGTTCGCGTCGGAGGAACTCGTCGGCGGCACGGCCGAGCATCGAGCGGAACTGCGCGTCGAGGTCGGGGCGGTGCGCGGAGCGGAGCACCGAGGAGGTGCGGGCGGTGAGGTCGGCGAAGGCCTCGCGCGTCGGCTCGACGGAGACCCAGCCCCGCGGGAGCAGCAGCACGAACGGCGGGAGTTCGGGTCGCGATGCACCGGTCAGCTCGTCGCGCAGGCTCGGGATCATCGCCACGAGTCTACGGTCCGGTTCTGCTGGAACGTGCTCACCTGGTCGCTCGCCCAGTCGTACACCGAGTAGGCGGTGACCTGCGCCTGCCGGTATCCCCAGTGCAGGTCCCACGCGCCGGCGTTCGTCGCGGAGTCGCCCACCCCGAGCAGGCGGCCGAAGAACATGTCGGCTCCGCTCGTGACCTGCGTCTGCTGTCGCACGTACGGTGCGCCCGAGATCAGCCGCTGGATGAAGCGGGAACCGCCGGTGGCGGCGTCGAAGCCCACGCCCGCGCTGCCCCAGTCGGCCCGTGCGAGGTCGTCGATGCGGCCGAGGTGCGTGCGCAGCGCCGCGAAGTCCTCGCCGGCGAGCATCATGTTGCGGAACCCCGACAGGCGCGGGAAGCGCGAGCCGGTGCTCGCGATCGAACCGAGGTCGGCGAGCTTGCCGAGCTTGCCGAACGGGATGACGCCGATGATCGCCATCGTCAGGTCCTTGCCGTCCTTGCGGCCCTTCGCGAACAGCACGACCGTGCCGAGCAGCGTGAGGATCGCCACGATCGTCGCGAGCGCCGCGATGAGCGGTCCGCCGACGATGAGCGCCGCGAGCACGAGCGCGATGCCGACGAACTCGAGCACCGTCACGAGGGCCTCGACGAACGGCAGTGCATCGTCCCAGAACCCGTCCTCCACGCCGTCCTCGTTGACGTCTCGCAGGCCCGTGAGCGCCGTGTCGTACGCCGCATCCCACGTGTCGTAGTACCCGTCGAAGCGGCGGGCGGCGTCCTCCCACTCCTCCTTCGCGGTCGAGAGCGACGACGTCGCCGAGGCGGTCGCCGTGTCGCGCGCGTCGGTGCCCCCGTCGGCCCCCTCGGGCGTCTGCTCCGCGTCGTCGACGTCGGACGCGCGCGAGCGCACGGTCTCCCAGAGCGACTCGCAGTCGCCCGCCGCGCGGTTCAGGCCGGGGGCGACCTCGGCCACCGCCTGCCCGTACGCCTTCAGCGCGGTGCCGCTCGGCGCGTACCGCTCGCCGGCCTTCTTGAGGTCGGCGTGGACCTCCTCGCCCTGATCGCGCACCTCGTCGAGCGAGAGGCCCTTGCCGACCTGCCCGTCGACCATCATCTTCAGCGTGTCGGCGGCACGCAGCATCCGCTCGCCCAGGCTCTCGATCTGGCCGCCGCGGGCGACGATGGTCGAGCCGGTGTCGGCGATGCGGTCGATGTCTCGCCCCTTGGGCGACTCGGGCATGCTGCGGTGGAAGTAGGCGGTGTTCCCCATGTCGGCGCTCAGCCTCCGTTCTGCTCGAGGCTGGACCTCAGCTCGAGGTCGAGCTGCTCCCAGGCGTCCTTGACGCCCGCGACCTGCTCCTGAAGCTCGACGAGGTGGCCCTTGAGGGTCTCGCGCTTGTCGTCCCACGCGCCCTCGAACTCGTCGGCCGCGTCGCGCAGGCCGGTGCGCCCGAACGGGCGCCCGATGGCGTCGAGCAGCGAGTCCGTGCGGGACCCGGCATCCTCGAACTCGATCACGATGTCCTTCAGCGCCTGGTCCAGTTCGGCCATCGACGCGAGCGGGATCAGCACCTCGTCGCTCATCGTTCTCCTCTCGACCCCGTCACGCTAACGCCGGCCACCGCTGCGGCGACATGGGGAGCGCTCCCCACCACGGCCGGGTGGTCATCCGACCTGCGGCAGCTGCACGAGCGTCGCGCGCCCGTTCTGCACGAAGAAGCCGCGACCCTCCGGGAAGTCGGAGCGCTTGACCTTCGGGAACGGCGTCTTGAACACCGCGTCGCCGTCGTAGGCATCCGGGCGCAGGGCGACGCCGCGACGGCCCGCCTTGAAGTCGCCGACGAAGCCGAAGCCGCTCGAGAGGTTCGCGACATCCGCGTCGCCGACCAGGAAGTGCTCGCTGCGGTTGACGGCCTGGAACAGCTCCTTGAGCGGACGCTCGGCGTCGGAGTCGGCGAACTGGGTGACGTTCTCGACCGCGATGAGGTAGCGACCGGGCACGTTCGGATCGCCGATCACGTCGACGAGCTCGCGCGCGAGCGCCTTGACCTCCTCGACGCTGGTCGCGCTGCGCATCCAGTCGGCGTGCTCGGTCAGCGCGGCGCGGCGGCCGGCGAGGTGGAACAGCCGCACGCCGGGGTCGTGGCGGCGCACCGCGTCGATGACCGCGCGCATCGCGGTCGTCTTGCCGCTCTGCGGCGGCCCCGTGATCGCGAACGTTCCGACCGGCTCGAAGCCGATGGGTGCGAGCGTGTCGTCGGAGAGGCCGAGCGCGGGTTCGCCGGCGACCGACGGGGGCAGGTCCGCGACGTCGAACGACGCGGGCAGCGCGCGGATGGGCGCGGCCTCGAGTGCGCCCGCCGCGCGGAGTCGCCCGGCGAGTGCCTCGAGCGCCTTCGTCTGCTCGGCGACGTTGGCGGTGCCGCCGAGCACGGCGACCTGCGTCTCGACGCCGTCGACGATCGCGCGTCCGGGCGCCGAGCGATCGTCGAGCACGTCCTTCGGCACGCCGAGCACCTGATAGCCGCTCTCGTCGGACAGGCGCAGCACGACGCGCCTCGTCACGTTGGCGCTCACCGCGGTCGGCACGGCGCCCGCGCGGTCGGCCGTCGCGACCACGTGCACGCCGAGCGGTCGACCCTCGGCGAGCACGCGCATGACCACGTTGTAGAACGGCATGCGGACGGTCGTGGAGTCCCAGTCGGCCTTGAACTGCGCGAAGCCGTCGATGAGCAGCAGGACCCGCGGCTCGCGGCGGCCGGTGAGCTCCCGGTACTCGGTGAGGCTCGCCGCGTTCACC
>DASTQT010000291.1:0-4507 GCA_035761605.1 Agromyces sp.
TCGAGGTCGCACGCGACTTCCCCGACTTCCCGATCGTGCTCGAGGCCGTCCGCGAGTGCCTGCAGGATGTCTACGACCTGCCCGCGCTCACCGGGCTCGCCGAGCGCATCCGCGCGCGCCGAGTGCGATTCGTCGACGTCGCCACCGAGACCGCGAGCCCCTTCGCGGCGAGCCTGCTGTTCGGGTACGTCGGCGCCTTCATGTACGAGGGCGACGCGCCGCTCGCCGAGCGCAGGGCCGCCGCGCTGTCGCTCGATCCCGGCCTGCTCGCCGAGCTGCTGGGCACCGTCGAGCTCCGCGAGCTCCTCGATCCGACCGTGGTCGACGAGACGGAGCGGATGCTGCAGCGGCGCCATCCCGACCGGCTGGCCAAGGGCGAGGAGGGCGTCGCCGACCTGCTCCGCGAGCTCGGGCCGCTCACGGCTGTCGAGGTCGCCGAGCGGGTGGACGAGCAGACGGATGCCGCGGCATCAGTCGACGCGCTCGTCGTCGCGCGTCGCGCCGCCCGCGTGCGGTTCGCCGCGGCGGAGTGGATCGTCGTCGTCGAAGACCTCAGCCGGCTGCGCGACGCGCTCGGCGTGCCCATCCCGCCCGGGCTGCCCGAGGCGTTCGGCGAGGCCGTCCGCGACCCGCTCGGCGACCTCGTCAGCCGGTACGCGCGCACGCACGGTCCGTTCACGACCCAGGCGGTCGCCGACCGATTCGGCATCGGCATCGCCATCGCGCACGCGGCACTCGGCCGGCTCGCGGGGGAGCGGCGGCTCGTCGAAGGCGCGTTCCTGCCGCACGGGTCGGGTTCGGAGTGGTGCGATTCCGAGGTGCTCCGGCGCCTGCGACGGCGTTCGCTCGCGGCGCTGCGCGAGGAGGTCGAGCCCGTCGCGCCGCGCGAGTTCGCGCGGTTCCTGCCCGACTGGCAGCACGTCGGCGGACGACTGCGCGGCGTCGACGGCGTCGCGGCGGTCGTCGAGCAGCTCGAGGGCGTCCGCATCCCCGCCTCGGCGTGGGAGTCGTTCGTGCTGCCGGCCCGCGTCGGCGACTACCGGCCCGAGATGCTCGACGAGCTGACCGCGAGCGGCGAGGTGCTCTGGGTCGGCCAGGGCTCGCTCGCCGGCGACGACGGCTGGGTGAGCCTGCACCTGGCCGACACCGCGAAGCTCACGATGCCCGCGCCCGTCGACCAGCCGCTCGACGCGCTCGAGACCGAGCTGCTCGCCACGCTCGGCGGCGGTGGCGCGTACTTCTTCCGCCAACTCGCCGATGCCGTCGGCGCGACCGACGACGCACCCGTGCTCGACGCGCTGTGGCGCCTGGCCTGGGCCGGGCTCGTCACCAATGACACCTTCACGCCCGTGCGGGGCCTGCTCACGGGGGGCGGCGCGCACAAGACCAAGGCGCCGACGCCGCGCGCTCGGCTCCGCGGCCGGTCGCTGTCGCGCCGCGCACTCGCTTCGGCGGCGGCCGCCGCCGAGGGCGCGCGCAGTCCGCGATCCGTGCCACCCCGCGCCGCCGGGCGGTGGTCCATCCTGCCCGTGCCGAGCGACGCCGCGACGCCGCGCGCCCACGCCCTCGGCGAGACGCTGCTCGAGCGATACGGCGTGGTGACCCGCGGCTCGGTCGTCGCGGAGGACATCCTGGGCGGGTTCGCGCTCGCCTACCGAACGCTCGCGGGCTTCGAGGAGACCGGGCGCGTGCGCCGTGGGTACTTCATCGACGGTCAGGGGGGCGCCCAGTTCGCCACGAGCGCCGCCGTCGACCGGCTCCGGCAGGCGCCGGCCGGCGGCGCCGTGGTGCTCGCCGCGACCGACCCGGCGAACCCGTTCGGCGGCGCGCTCGACTGGCCCGAGCCGACCGTCGAACTCGGGCACCGGCCCGCCCGTAAGGCCGGCGCACTCGTCGCGATCGTCGACGGCGAGGCCGTGTTCTACCTCGAGCGCGGCGGCCGCACGGCGCTCGTGTTCGCCGACGATCCCGACGCGCTGGCCGCCGCGACGACCGCCCTCGCCGAAGCGCTCGCGCGGGCGCGCGGCGCGCGGTTCCGCGTCGAGACGGTCAACGGCCAGGGCGTCTACGGCTCGGTGCTCGAGCTTCCGCTTCGCGCCGCCGGGTTCCGCGAGACGCCGCAGGGCCTGCGCTTCGACGCGAGGAGCTGAACGGCATGCCCGAGGGTGACACCGTCTTCCGCGCCGCGAACCGGCTCCACGCCGCGCTCGCCGGCCGCGTCGTGACCCGCAGCGATCTCCGCGTGCCCGCGTATGCGACCGTCGACCTCGCCGGCGAGCCCATCCACTCGGTCGCGAGCCGCGGCAAGCACCTGCTCATGCGCATCGGCGACGTCGTGCTGCACTCGCACCTGAAGATGGAGGGGGAGTGGCGGGTCCTGCGCCCCGGCCAGAGATGGCCGCGACCGGCCCACCGCGCCCGCGCGATCCTCGAGACGGCGGATGCCACGGCGATCGGCTTCGACCTCGGACTCGTCGAGGTGTTCCCCGCCGCCGAGGAGGCCGAGCGGCTCGCCCACCTCGGCCCCGACCTGCTCGGTCCCGACTGGGACCCCGAGGAGGCCGTGCGCCGGCTCGCGTCCGCCCCCGACGTGCCCGCCGCCGTCGCGCTCGGCGACCAGCGCAACCTCGCCGGCCTCGGCAACGTGCTCGTCAACGAGGTGTGCTACCTGCGCGGCATCCGGCCCGATCGGCACGTCGGCGAGGTCGACCTGGTGCCGGCCGTCGACCTCGCGCGTCGCGTCATCCACGCCAACCGCGACCGGCTCGAACGCACGACCACGGGCGACACGCGTCCCGGCAGGCGGCTGTGGGTGTACGGGCGCGAGGGCGAGCCCTGCCGCAGGTGCGGCACGCCGATCAGGCGCGCGCGGCTCGGCCGCAACGACGTCGAGCTCCGCGAGACGTACTGGTGCCCGAACTGCCAGCCGTGAGCCTCGCCAGCCTCGTGAGCCTCGCTAGGAGACGGGGCCCGTGTACTTCTCGCCCGGGCCCTGGCCGATGGGGTCGGGGATCACCGAGGCCTCGCGGAATGCGAGCTGCAGCGACCGGAGGCCGTCGCGCAGCGAGCGCGCGTGCATGTCGCTGATCTCGGGGGCGCCGGCCGTGATGAGGCCGGCGAGCGCGTTGATGAGCTTGCGCGCCTCGTCGAGGTCGGTCTGCGACCCGGGATCGTCGGCGAGCCCGACCTTCACGGCCGCTGCGCTCATGAGGTGCACCGCAGCGGTCGTGATGACCTCGACCGCGGGCACGTCGGCGATGTCGCGCGTCGCGTCGGCGACGGCCTGCTCGGCGGCGACGGCCGGGTCGTGGTCGTGGTCGGCGTGCTCGGGCGCACGCGTGGACTCGGGCGAAGTGTCGCTCACCGGGGGATTCCTCTGCTAGACTACTGCGGGCTCCGGGGCCAGTCCCCGGTACGAAAGTGGAGAGACTCCCACCCGCGCATACCGCTTCATCAAGGTTACCGGGTCGTTCGCACTCCGCTTCCCCGCTCCGGCGGGGGAGCAGCCAGGGTGCCGCATGAGGCCCGCGGTGGAATTCCGCGGGGCGTCATCGCGTGGATTTCCGCTCTCGTCGTCGGGCGGCATTCCGTCTCCCGATTGGCTGGAACACCAGTTCGAGTAGAGGAGACACGCATCAGCGATCCGCGTACCAATGACCGTATCCGCGTCCCCGAGGTCCGCCTCGTGGGGCCCGGCGGAGAGCAGGTCGGCGTCGTGAAGATCGAGGTGGCCCTGCGGCTCGCGCAGGAGGCCGACCTCGACCTCGTCGAGGTCGCGCCGAACTCGCGCCCGCCGGTCGTCAAGATCATGGACTACGGCAAGTACAAGTACGAGGCTGCGCAGAAGGCCAAGGAGGCTCGGCGCAACCAGGCGAACACGATCCTCAAGGAGGTCCGGTTCCGCCTCAAGATCGACAAGCACGACTACGAGACCAAGATGAAGCGCGCCGTGGGCTTCCTGAAGGCCGGCGACAAGGTCAAGGCGATGATCCTGTTCCGTGGTCGCGAGCAGTCGCGCCCCGAGATGGGCGTCCGCCTCCTGCAGCGCTTCGCTGAGGACGTGGCCGAGTTCGGCACGGTCGAGCACAACCCCACGATCGACGGCCGCAACATGGTGATGGTCATCGCTCCCCTGAAGAACAAGTCCGAGGCCAAGGCCGAGGCGAACGCACAGCGTGCTGCGGCGAAGCAGCGCCCCCCGGCCGAGGCCGAGGGCGACGAGCCGCAGACGGCCGAGGCCACCGAGGCCTAGGCCAGCACATCGTCCGCCACCCCGAGTGGCGGCAGAACCAAGGAGAAACACGAGATGCCGAAGCAGAAGACCCACTCCGGGTCCAAGAAGCGCTTCAAGGTCACCGGCAGCGGCAAGATCAAGAAGCAGCAGGCCGGTATGCGGCACAACCTCGAGGGCAAGTCCTCGGTGCGCACCCGCCGTCTGAACCAGGACAAGGTCGCCTCGGCGCCCGACACCAAGGTCATCAAGAAGCTGCTCGGTCGCTGAGCGACG
>DASTQT010000292.1:0-4507 GCA_035761605.1 Agromyces sp.
GCTGCCCGACGCGCACGCGCTCGAGAACCTCGCCTACCGCGTCAACATCGTCGGCTTCATCATGTGGACCTTCACGCTCATGGCCGGCGCGATCTGGGCCGAGAAGGCCTGGGGCCGCTACTGGGGCTGGGACACCAAGGAGGTGTGGACCTTCATCGTCTGGGTGGTCTACGCCGGCTACATCCACGCGCGTGCGACGCGCGGCTGGCGCGGCTCGCGCTCGGCCTGGCTCGCGATCATCGGCTTCTCGGCGGTGCTGTTCAACTTCACCGTCGTGAACCTGTTCTTCAAGGGGCTGCACGCCTACTCCGGTCTCTGATCGGCCCGGCATGGCAGCTCCGGGGCTGCACGGTTGCGGTCCCCGCGCCTCGCGGGCACGATCGCTGCATGGGCCGTGCACTGCTCGAGCGCGACCGCGAGCTCGATGCGCTGCGGTCCGCCGCGCGCGACGCCGCCGCGTCGCACGGCCGCGTGGTGCTGATCCACGGCGAGGCGGGCATCGGCAAGTCGAGCCTCGTGAACGCGCTCCGCACCGACCCGCCCGACGGCGTGCGCGTGCTGCTCGGCTCCTGCGACGCGATGTCCACGCCTCGGCCGCTCGGACCGCTGCGCGACCTCACGTCGGCGGTCGGGCAGCGCCTCGGCCACGCGCTGCGCGCGGGTGACCGCGAGGAGGTCTTCGACGCGCTTCGCGAGGAGTTGTCGGGCAGGCCGGCGACCGTGCTCATCGTCGAGGACGTCCACTGGGCCGACGAGGCGACGCTCGACGCCGTCCGCTTCATGGCGCGTCGCATCGACGACCTGCCGGCCGTGCTCGTGCTGACGTACCGCGACGAGCTCGACCGCGATCATCCGCTGAACCGCCTGCTCGGCGATCTCGGCTCCGGCGACCGGGTGGAACGCATCGCCCCGAATCGCCTGTCGCCCGCCGCGGTCGGCGAGCTCACGGCCGGGACCGGCATCGACGTCGACCGCGTCGTCGCGCTGACCGAGGGGAACCCGTACTTCGTCAGCGAGATCGTCGCTTCGGCCGATGAGGTGCGGGTGCCGCCGACGGTGGTGGACGCCGTGACCGGCCGACTCCGGCGGCTCGATGCGGCGACGCAGGAGCACGTCGAGCAGCTCGCCGTCGTCCCGTCCGCGGTGGATTCCGAGCTGCTCGCACAACTGGTACCGGGCGGTGCGGCCGCCGTGCGGGCCGCCGAGGAGGGCGGGCTCCTCGTGGTGCAGCCCGACGGCGTGCGCTTCCGCCACGAGCTGACCCGGCGCGCCGTGGTCGACGGGCTGCCGGCGTCGCGCCGGATCGAGCTGGAGCGGCGCGTGCTCGCCACCCTCCTCGCGACCGGCGGCATCGACTCCGCGAGGATCGTCCACCACGCGCTCGCGGCGGGCGATGTCGAGGCGGTCGTCGAATGGGCGCCGCGTGCGGCGCGCGACGCCGCGGCATCCGGTGCGCATCGACAGGCCCGTGCGCACTTCCGGCTCGCGTGGGACCACGCCCACCGCTACCCGCCGGCCGAACGCGCGGACCTGCTCGAGGGGTACGCGATCGAGTCCTACACGATCGGCTCCGCGCTGGAAGCCGTGGTCGCCGAGTCGGAGGCGGTCGCGCTGCGGCGTGATCTCGGTGATCCGAAGCGACTGGGCGCCAGCCTGCGCTGGCTGTCACGATTCCAGTGGTTCGCCGGACGTCGCGCCGACGCAGAGGCCGCGGCCCGCGAAGCCTCCGCGGTGCTCGTCGATGCCGGCGACCCGAGCCTCTACGCGATGGCGCTGAGCAACGAGGCGCAGCTCTTCCTGCTCGCCCACCAGACCGCGCGGGCGATCGAGCTCTCGGGCCTCGCCATCGACATCGCCCGCGAGACGGGCGATGCCGGCGTGCTCTCGCACGCCTTGAACAACCACGGCACGGCACTCATGTTCCTCGCGGACGACGCGGGCATGGCCGAGCTCGTCGAAGCGGCCGAGGTCGCGCTGGAGGTCGACGACATCGAAGACGCGGCGCGCGCGTCGGTCAACCTCGTCTGGGGGCTGCTCGATCAGTACCGGCTCGATCTCGCGGAGCACCACCTCGCTCGCGCGCTCGAGATCTCGGAACGCGCGGAGTTCATCGGGTTCGTCACCTACCAGCGCATGGAGCAGGCGCGGCTCGACCTCGCCCGCGCCCGCTGGGATGACGCCCTGCACACGCTGGATCGGGAGATCGAGGCGCCGCACGCCCGGTGCGTCGCATGGACGGTCGCCGGAACCGTGCGCATACGGCGGGGCGACGCCGGCGGCGACGCGATGCTCGACCAGGCCTGGCGAGTCGCGGTCGAGCTCGGCGAGCTGCAGCGGCGCGGACCCGTCGCCGCGGCCCGGGCGGAGGCCGCCCTGCTGCGGGGCGACCGTGCCGCGGCCAGGGAGATCGCCCGCCCGGAGTTCGACGAAGCGGACCGACTCGACGCCAGGTCCCTGCGTGCCGAGCTCGCGTACCTGCTGCATCGCGCAGGCGACCGGGTCGACGTCGCGGCCGATGATGAGCACCCGTTCGCCGTGCAGGCCCGCGGCGAGTGGCGGCGCGCCGCGGAGGCGTGGCACGCGGCGGGAGCCCCGTACCACGAGGCCGCCGCGCTCGCCGAGAGTCCGGACGAAGCCGACCTCCTCGCCGCGCTCGCGATCCTCGACCGGATCGAGGCGGCGCCGCTGGCCCGGATCGTCCGCGCCATGCTGCGCGAACGCGGCGCACGCACCATCCCGCGCGGACCGTCGACGCTGACCCGCGGCAACCCGGCAGGGCTGACCGCGAGGCAGGTGGAGGTGCTCCGCCTCGTCGCGGACGGCCTCACCAACGCCGAGATCGCCGATCGGCTGGTCCTGTCGGTGCGCACGGTCGACACGCATGTCGCCGCCGTGCTCGCGAAGCTGGGCGTGGCCACGCGCGTCGAGGCGGCGCGGCTCGCGCCCGAGGTGCTCGAGCAGGCCGGCTGACCCGCCGGCCCGCGCTCGGTCTCGGCCGGCCTCGCTCCGGGATCGCTCGTCCCGATCTCGGTAGGCGGCCCACGTGATCTCGGTAGCCGTCGCCGATGAGTCGCCATGCCTCCCAGCCGTAGAACTGTCATGAGCCCGATCCGGGCCCAGGTTCACGACGGAGAGGAGGGGCGAAATGCTCGCAACGATGATCACGCTGGGACTGCTCGCTGCAGCGGCGGTCGCCGGCGCATCCGTGCAGTTCCGTCGCGACGGCTACCGCCGGACGCCGACCCTTCCCCGCTGATCTCGGGCCCGCCGTGCACTCGGCTCGCGTCGTCCGCAGCACCGACCCATCGACCCATCGACCCCTCGACCCACCGACATACCGACTGAAAGTCCTCACCATGAACACCGCGATCATCACCCCGGCCGCCTCGACTCGCCGGATCCGGCGCTGGACGCTGCCCGGGCGCATCCTCCACCGCGCATCGCTCGCGCTGGCGCGCACGCGCTCGAACCGGCTCGATGGACTGGACCCTCGGGCTCTCCACGAGCTCCAGCGGGAAGCCGACCGCCTCCGCGCTGAGAACTTCCGCACGGTCGCCGTCGGTCGCGTCCTGTGACCCTCGGAGTGGGACGCGGGGGCGATTCGCCCCCGCGTCCTCGTCGGCGCGTGCCCTCGCTCCCCGAGTTCCGGGTCTCCGCGGGTGGACCCGCACGAACCCGGGAATGGCGGGGGATGCGTGGCTCGAGTGCCCCGAACGAGGGTCGAAGGTTGAGAGCGTTTCCACGATGTGAACCAGACATGAGGCTTGAAACGACGGGTCGGTGCGCTTCGCGCCGACATCGCGACATCCGATGTTGTAAGCGCTTGCATTAACTGCGCCCGACCCGATAGCGTCGCTCCCAATGTCGTTCAGGCACGGTGTCGTGCCGGGGAATCGGGAGTCAAGGATGACGCAACGGGCGCGCGCTCGCAGCTGGTTGGCATTGGGGATCACGGGCGCCGTCGCGGCATCCGCCCTGGCCGTCGTACCCATCGGGGCCGCAGCCGAGGAGGGCGATACGTTCGCGCTCGTCGGCTCGCTCCAGTCCGAACTCGGATGCTCCGAGGACTGGCAGCCCGCCTGCGAGGCGACGCACCTGCTGCCGACCGATGCGCCGGGTGTCTACGCCGCAGAGTTCACGATCCCGGCGGGCTCGTGGGAGTACAAGGTCGCCGCGAACGACGGTTGGGACGCGAGCTGGGGCCTCAACGGCGGCGGCGACAACATCCCGCTGACGGTCGGCGGCGACACCGACGTGCGCGTCGTGTTCGACGACACGCAGAAGCGCGTCGGCCTCGAACTGCTCGAGACCCGCGGCGCCTACGACGAGACGACGGATGCCGCGCTCGTCGCCGCACCCGCGCGCCAGCCCGGCAGCACCGAGAACTTCTACTTCGTGATGACCGACCGGTTCGCCAACGGCGATCCCAGCAACGATCTCGGAGGACTGTCGGGAGACCGCCTGGCGACCGGATACGACCCGACCGACAAGGGCTTCTACCACGGTG
>DASTQT010000293.1:0-3542 GCA_035761605.1 Agromyces sp.
GTGCACCGTCGCGTCGAACTCCTGCTCCGCGATCCCGGCCTTGCCCGCCGCGTCGAGCCGCTCGGCGAGGTGGTCTCGCACGTCGACCAGCAACTCGACGTCGAGGGCCGCGTAGCGCAGCCACGATTGGGGCAGGGGACGGGTCGACCAGTCCGCCGCCGAATGCTCCTTGGCGAGGCGGATGTCGAGGAGCTCCTCCACCACGGACGCGAGGCCCACGCGCGGCATCCCGAGCAGTCGCGCCGCGAGCTCGGTGTCGAAGATGCGCGTCGGATCGAGGCCCACCTCGCGCAGGCAGGCGAGGTCCTGGCTCGCGGCGTGGAGCACCCACTCCTCGTCGCGGATGAGGTCCTCGAGCTCGGTGAACCCGTCGAGCATCGTCGGGTCGAACAGGAACGTGCCCGAGCCCCGCCGGTAGACCTGGATCAGGTACGCCCGCTGCGAGTAGCGGAACCCGCTCGCCCGCTCGGCGTCGACGGCCACGGGCCCAGAGCCGCCCCCGATGCGATCGACGGCCTCGTCGTACGCGTCGCGGGAGTCGATCACGTGGAACTCGTCAGCCACGTCTCCTCCTCCGTCGCGGAAGGGCCGTCACCCCCTCGGTCGAGGGAGGCAGTCCCGCCAGCATGCACAACAACTCACTCCACCCTTCCACATGCGGCGCCGCGACCTCGTCGAGCGGCGTCCACGACGCACGCAGCTCGAGCTCGGCGCCGTCGCCCTGACGGGCCAGCTCGCCGTACCCGGTGGAGAGGATCTTCGTGACCGTGCCGGAGGCGGCGACGTACCTGGCGCCGCGCGCGTCGAGCGCGTCGACCAGCCAGGACCACGCGACATCCGCCAGGAACGGGTCGGTGCCGATATCGGTCTCGAGGGGTGCCTGCGCGAAGCAGACCACGCGGAACCGGCCGCCCCAGGACTCGGGCTCCGACGGGTCGTAGAGCAGGACGAAACGTCCGGTGCCGAGGTCGGAGTCGTCGGCATGACGCCCCGACGCGACGTCGGCCGCGAGCGCGACCGCCCACGGGGCCAGCGACGCCGGCGCGGGGATCTCCGTCATGCGCAGTTCGGGTCGCGGCGCCGCCGCCCGCAGCGACTCCAGCGCCGCGGCGAACTCCGGGGGTGGCAACGCCGACTCGGACACGTGTGCAGACTAGAGTCTGGATCACGGGGGTCGGCGACGGCGCGCCGCGACCTTCCGCTGAGGCGCACGGATGGCTCGAGGAGGCAGGATGTCACGACTGGAACGCGCGGTCGGACCGGTCGCCGTCGTGCTCGGCGGCGTCGCGCTCGTGGGCGCGGCCTTCGTGGCCGCGACGGCGGCCACCGCCGTCGTGTTCGCCCGTCGCGTGGTGATCCCCGAGCCGCAGCGCGAGGACGACCTCCGCATCGAGCGGGTCGACCTGGCCGCAGGCGAGGTGCTCCTGACATCGAACGACGACACGCGCGTGTCCGGCCGCTACGGCCTCTGGTTCGAGCACGACTCCGGTCACGCGAGGCTCGGCGACGTGCTCGACGACGACGGACATCGGGTGCGACGCCGCATCGAGTCCGTGGACTTCGGCCGGCTCGACCGCGCCGCACGCGGCCGCCTCAGCGGCTGGTACCACCTCGGGCCGTGGGAGGTCGCCGAGCGGTACGAGAACGTCGTCGTGGAGACGCCCCGCGGACCTGCACCGGCCTGGCTCGTCCCCGCGACCGGGTCGGCGGGTACGCCGTCGACCGACTGGGTCGTCCAGGTGCACGGACGAGGCGCGAAGCGGCATGAAGCGCTGCGCGCGGTCGCCCCGGCCCGCGATGCCGGCTGGTCGAGCCTGCTCCTCTCCTATCGGAACGACGGCGAGGCCCCGGAGAGCGAGGACCGCCGGTACGGGCTCGGCGGCACCGAGTGGGAGGACGTGGTCGCGGGCGTGCGATTCGCCGTCGCGCACGGCGCCCGGCGGATCGTGCTCATGGGCTGGTCCATGGGCGGCTCGATCGTGCTGCAGACGGTGTTCCGCTCGGCCGAGGTGCGCGAGCACCTGGTCGGCGTGATCCTCGAGTCGCCCGCGGTCGACTGGCCCGACATCCTCCGGTTCCAGGGTCGCGCGATGGGCTGGCCCGACGAGCTCGGGGGAGCGGTGGCCCGCGTGCTGAGCGCTCCGGTCGCCGGCACCCTCACGGGGCTCGCGGCGCCCATCGACCTCGAGGCGCTCGACGCGGTCGCCCGCGCCGACGAGCTCGACGTGCCCATCCTGCTCATGCACAGCGAGGACGACGGGTTCGTCCCGATCGACGGCTCGCGCCGCCTCGCTGCGGTCCGCGCCGACCTCGTGCAGTTCGAGGTGTTCGACGAGGCCAAGCACACGCGCCTGTGGAACCACGATCCGGAACGCTGGACGGGACTCGTCCGGGACTGGCTCGCCGCGCGCTGACCGCGCGAGCATGCCGGGCCGGCCGTCAGGCGGCGAGCCGCTCCGCGAGCTGTCGCTTCGCCCGAGCGAGCATGCCCGACATGCCGCGCACGCGCAGCGGCGAGACCGCCTCGTTGAGTCCGAGCGACTGGGGGTAGTCGGCCGGGATCGCCATGACCTCCTCAGGCGTCAGCCCGTCGAGTCCCTGCGCGAGGATCGAGGCGAAGCCGCGCGTGGTCGGCGACTCCGCAGGCGCCGTCGCGTGCATGTGCACGAGCCCCGCGTCATCCAGTTCGACGAAGATGAACACCGGCGACTGGCACTCCTCGACGCGCTCGAGCAGGTCGGGGTGGTCGCGGTAGCGCTCGGGCAGCTCAGGCAATTCGTGCGAGAAGTCGAGCAGCAGCGTCAGCCGGTCCTTGAGGCCGAGCGCGAGGAAGTCCTCGCGGGTCTCGGCGAGCGCGGCGGGCAGGGTCGTGGCATCCATCGATCCCATTCTCCCATCCGGCGCCCGGTCAACGGCCGGGCAGCTCCCCGCGCCCGGTGCCCGTGACGATCGGGACGCGCACCGCGCTGCCCCACTCGGTCCACGACCCGTCGTAGTTGCGCACGTGCTCGAAGCCGAGCAGGTGCGTCAGCACGAACCACGTGTGGCTCGAACGCTCGCCGATGCGGCAGTACGCGATGACCTCGTCGCCGTCCTGCAGCCCGACCTCGTCGCGATAGATCGCCTCGAGCTCGGCGCGGTTCCGGAACGTGCCGTCCTCGGCGGCGGCGCGGGCCCACGGCACGGATGCCGCGGTCGGGATGTGCCCGCCGCGGAGGGCGCCCTCATCGGGGTAGGCGGGCATGTGCGTGCGCTCGCCCGTGTACTCCTCGGGAGAGCGCACGTCGATGAGCGGCTTGCCGAGATGCGCGAGCACGTCCTCCTTGAAGGCGCGGACGGTCGTGTCGTCGCGCTCGACCACCGGGTACTCGACGGGCCGCACCACCGGGGGCTCGGTTGTGATCGGCCGGCCCTCGGCGATCCACAGGTCGCGGCCGCCGTCGAGCAGGCGCACGTCCTCGTGGCCGAACAGGGTGAAGATCCAGGCGGTGTGCGCGGCCTGGGCGTTGCCGCGGTCGCCGTAGATCACCACGGTGTCCTCG
>DASTQT010000294.1:0-2354 GCA_035761605.1 Agromyces sp.
CCGGGCCGCTGCCGGAGCAGACCATCGTCGACCTCGCGAACGAGTGGTTCGACCCGGGCCGCATCGTGCTCGGGCACCTGAACCACGACCCGGTCACGCGCGTGTTCGACCGGCTCGAGGGGTTCCTGCGCGAGCGCGGGCTCACGACGGTGACATTGAACGACGTCTTCGTCACGCCGCAGCATCCGTAGGCGCGGGTGCGGGTCGAGAAGCCCGAAGGGCGTCTCGAGACCGACGTTCCGTAGGCTGGGCGGATGCCGCTGCCGCCCGACCTGCACGTCGCCGCCATCGCGCTCGTGCGGGACCGTCGGGTCCTCATGGTCACGGCGCGCGACCGCGACGTGCACTACATGCCCGGCGGCAAGATCGACCCCGGGGAGACGCCGGCCGAGGCGGCCGCGCGCGAGGCCCATGAGGAGGTGGGCGTCGAGCTCGACCCGGCGGCCCTCGCCGAGGCGTTCACGGTCCGCGAGCTCGCGCACGGCCAGGCCGAGGGGCAGCACGTGCTCATGCACGTGTTCCTGGCCGAGACGGATGCCGCGCCGGCACCCTCCGGCGAGGTGGGCGCGGTGCACTGGGTCGGCACGGCCGACGCGCACCGGTGTCCGCCGGCGGGCGTCGAGGTGCTGCGCCGGCTCGCGGCATCCGGCCTCATCGACTGACAGGATCGGATGCAGGCACGGACGGAAGGGGGCGAGGTGAGCCGCACACGCGAGTTCCGCCGCGACGACGCCGTGACGGTGATCACCGAGTCCGGCCGCGACGACGGGCCCACGTTCGTGCTCGTGCACGGCATCGGCATGGGCCACCGGTACTGGTCCGACCTCGCCGACGCGCTCGCCCGCGAGGGCCGGGTGCTCGCGCTCGACCTGCCCGGCTTCGGCGAGGCGCCCGAGCCGCGCCATCCGTACACCATGTCGGAGTCGGGGGCCTACCTCGCCGAGCTCATCGCCGCCGAAGGCCTCGACGCGCCGGTCGTGCTCGTCGGCCACTCGATGGGCACGCAGATCGTCACCGAGACGGCGGTGCAGCATCCCGAGCTCGTCGCCTCGGTCGTGCTCATCGCGCCGACCGTGAACCCCCGCGAGCGCTCCGCCGTCGTGCAGGGCATCCGCCTGCTCGGCGACCCGTCGCTCACGCGCCCCAAGGTCGTGGTGCTCGGCATCCGCTCGTACCTGCAGGCCGGCCCGCGCTGGTACTTCAAGAAGCTCGGCCAGATGCTCGCGCACCGCATCGAGCTGGTGCTGCCGGATGTCGCGGCGCCGACGCTCGTCGTCCGCGGCGAGCACGACCGCCTCGCGCCCCGGCCGTGGGCCGAGGAGGTCGCGCTGATCCTGCCGAACGGCCGCTACGTCGAGGTGCCCCAACGCGGGCACGAGACCATGGTGACCGCCGGCGAGCGCGTCGCCGAGCTCATCGCGGCGCACGCGCGGGGCGAGGCCGTCGGCCGCGAGGTCGCCCAGGTGTCGACGCCCGAGGAGCCGTCGCGCATCGAGCGCGCGTGGTGGTGGGCGGGCGACTACGTGTACGCCGGATGGCGCCAGGTCGCGATCGTGCTCGAGGGCTGGAACCCCCCTGCGCGGTGGCGCACGGGCGACGCGGCCCTGCCCGAGGTGGTGCTGCTGCCCGGCATCTACGAGCACTGGTCGTTCATGCGGCCGCTCGGCGACGCGATCAACCGCGGTGGGTACCGGGTGCGCGTCGTGCACGGCATGGGCACGAACCGTCGCGGCATCGCCGACACGGCGCGCCGCCTCGGCCGCGCGCTCGCGAAGGTGCCCGTGCCGCCGACGGGTCGCGTCATCGTCGCGCATTCGAAGGGCGGGCTGATCGCCAAGCAGCTGCTGGTCGCCGGGGCGGATGCCGCGGCGATGGGCGATCCGACCGGGCAGCCGGCGCCGGGTTCGCAGGGCATCCTCGGTCTCGTCGCGATCGCGACCCCGTTCGCCGGGTCGCGGATGGCGCGCCTGCTCATCGACCCGAGCGTGCGCGCGCTGCTGCCGAGCGACGAGACGATCGTGATGCTCGGGCGCGCGTCATCCGTCAACGCGCGCATCGTGTCGGTGTTCGGCCGCTACGACCCGCACATCCCCGACGGCAGCGTGCTCGACGGCGCGACGAACATCCGCGTGCCCGTGCCGGGGCACTTCCGGATCCTCGGCGCGCCCGAGACGCACCGCGCGGTGCTCGAGGGCGTGGAGCGGCTGCTGGATCCGGCGCGCACGCCCTGAACGTGCCGCACCGCGCGAGTCGAGAAGTCGCGGATGGCGGGTCGCACCATGCATCCGCGACGTCTCGGTGCCGGGCGGGCGGGCGGGCGCGGCGGACGGCCGCGTCGGCCAGGGCAGTGGCGA
>DASTQT010000295.1:0-3900 GCA_035761605.1 Agromyces sp.
GGACCACGCTCATCAGCCTCCTCAGTCCCGCGCTGCGTCCCGACCTGCTCGAGGCGCTCGCGGCGCGCGGCGTGACAGCCCTCGCCCTCGACGCGGTGCCGCGCATCTCCCGTGCGCAGTCCATGGACGTGCTGAGCTCGATGGCGAACATCTCGGGCTACCGGGCGGTCGTCGAGGCGGCGCACGAGTTCGGCCGGTTCTTCACGGGCCAGGTGACGGCTGCGGGCAAGGTGCCGCCCGCGAAGGTGCTCGTGGCCGGTGCGGGCGTGGCCGGGCTCGCGGCGATCGGCGCGGCATCCAGCCTCGGCGCGATCGTGCGCGCGACCGACCCGCGCCCCGAGGTCGCCGACCAGGTCAAGTCGATCGGCGGCGAGTACCTGAAGGTCGAGGTCGAGGTCGAGCAGTCGACCGACGGCTACGCGAAGGCGACGAGCGAGGCCTACGACCGGCGCGCGGCCGAGATCTACTCCGAGCAGGCGCGCGACGTCGACATCGTCATCACGACCGCGCTGATCCCGGGGCGGCAGGCGCCGCGCCTCATCACGGCGGCGGATGTCGCGTCGATGAAGCCGGGCAGCGTGATCGTCGACATGGCGGCCGGGCAGGGCGGCAACGTCGAGGGCTCCGTCGCGGGCGAGCGCATCGTCACGCCGAACGGCGTGATCATCCTCGGCTACACCGACCTCGCGTCGCGCCTGCCCGCGCAGGCGTCGCAGCTGTACGGCACGAACCTCGTGAACCTGGTCAAGCTGCTCACGCCCGGCAAGGACGGGCAGCTCGTCATCGACTTCGACGACATCGTGCAGCGCTCGGTCACGGTCGTGCGCGACGGCGAGACCACGTGGCCGCCGCCGCCCGTGCAGGTCTCGGCGGCTCCGGCGGCGAAGACGGCAGCGGATGGCGCGGCTGCGCCATCCGTCGCCCCCAAGCTGAAGCGCGGGCTCACGAGGGGCGGGCGCATCGGGCTGATCGCCGCCGGCATCGCCGCGCTGTTCCTGATCAACGCGGTCGCGCCCGACCCGCTGCCGCAGCACTTCACGGTGCTCGCGCTCTCGGTCGTCGTCGGCTTCTACGTGATCGGCAAGGTCGCGCACGCGCTGCACACGCCGCTCATGAGCGTGACCAACGCGATCTCGGGCATCATCATCGTCGGCGCGATCCTGCAGGTCACGAGCGACGTGCCGGTCGTGCGGGTCCTCTCGGCGATCGCCATCCTGATCGCCAGCATCAACATCTTCGGCGGCTTCGCGGTGACCAGGCGCATGCTCGGCATGTTCGCCAAGGGCGACCGGACGACGAGCTGACCCGCCCCGACGACGACGTCCCCACTAGGAGCCCCCAGAGTGCCTGAGTCCCTGCTGACCCCCGAATCCATCGCGGGCGCCGCGTACCTCGTCGCGGCCCTGCTGTTCATCCTGAGCCTGGCCGGCCTGAGCAAGCATGAAACCGCCCGAGCCGGTGTCGTGTACGGCATGATCGGCATGGCGATCGCGCTGGTCGCGACCGTGTGGCTGACGTTCACCGAGGCGTGGGGCGAGCCGTCCGCGACCGTCGGCCTCATCGTGCTGATCGTGACGATGCTCGTCGGCGGGGCGATCGGCCTCTGGCGGGCCCGGATCGTGCAGATGACCGGAATGCCCGAGCTGATCGCGCTGCTGCACAGCTTCGTCGGACTGGCCGCCGTGCTCGTCGGCTGGAACGGGCACCTCGAGGACCCCGGCCTCGAGGGCGTCCTCGCCGACATCCACCACGCCGAGGTCTTCATCGGCGTGTTCATCGGCGCCGTCACGTTCACCGGCTCGATCGTGGCGTTCCTCAAGCTCTCGGCGCGGATGAAGTCGGCGCCGCTCGTGCTGCCCGGCAAGAATGCCCTCAACCTCGGCGCGCTCGTCGTGTTCGTCGGCCTGACCGTCGCGTACGTCATCGACTCCCAGCTCTGGCTGCTCGTCGCGGTGACCGCCCTCGCGCTCGCGCTCGGCTGGCACCTGGTCGCCTCGATCGGCGGCGGCGACATGCCCGTCGTCGTGTCGATGCTGAACAGCTACTCGGGATGGGCCGCGGCCGCCGCGGGCTTCCTGCTCAACAACGACCTGCTCATCGTGACCGGCGCGCTCGTGGGCTCGTCGGGTGCGTACCTGTCGTACATCATGTGCCGGGCCATGAACCGCTCGTTCATCTCGGTCATCGCCGGCGGCTTCGGCATCGAGGCGCCCAAGAAGGGCGACGAGGAGGTCGGCGAGCACCGCGAGATCGAGGCCGAGGATGCCGCCGAGATGCTGAAGAACGCCTCGAGCGTGGTCATCACCCCCGGGTACGGCATGGCCGTCGCGCAGGCGCAGTACCCCGTCGCCGAGCTCACGTCGAAGCTGCGCGAACGCGGCATCGATGTGCGCTTCGGCATCCACCCCGTCGCCGGGCGCCTGCCCGGGCACATGAACGTGCTGCTCGCCGAGGCGAAGGTGCCGTACGACATCGTCGAGGAGATGGACGAGATCAACGACGACCTCGCCTCGACCTCCGTCGTGCTCGTGATCGGCGCGAACGACACCGTGAACCCGGCCGCGGCGGAGGACCCGGGCAGCCCGATCGCCGGCATGCCGGTGCTTCGGGTCTGGGAGGCCGACAACGTCATCGTGTTCAAGCGGTCCATGGCGAGCGGGTACGCCGGCGTCGCCAACCCGCTGTTCTACCGCGACAACGCCCAGATGCTCTTCGGCGACGCGAAGGAGCGCGTGGAGGACATCCTCAAGGCGCTCTGAGCCAGCGGACCTCCTCTCTCGCTCGCGAGGGGTCGCAACACACCGCTCGCCACTGGGCGGGCACGGCGTGTCGCGACCCCTCGCCGATGGGCGTCGGCTCCCGGTGAACCTCCGGGAACGCGACGCGTAGGATTGACGGGTTCCCCAGTCGAAAGAGGTCGCCGTGGCCGATGCCCGCGATGCCGCCCCGGAACGCGCCGCCGCCTGGCTCGTCCCGGTCGTGCGCGGCACCCTCGCGCTCGTGCCATCCGCGGTGATCACGTTCTCGCAGGACCACTCCCCCGCCCTCGGCCTCGCCGCGTTCGGCGGCTGGGCGCTCGCGTCCGGCGTGATCGTCGGCGCCCTGTCGGCCCGGCTCATCGCAGACCGCGCGGCCCGGTGGACCTTCGTGGTGAACGGCGTGCTCACGGCCGCGGCAGGCCTGACTGCGCTCGGCCTGCGCGACACCGCACTCGGCGGTGTCGGCGTGTTCGCCTTCGCGGTGGCCGTATGGGCTGCCGTCACCGGCATCCTCGAGCTGATCGTCGGCCTGCGCTCGCGCGGCCGGATCGCCGCCGCGCGCGACTGGATCACCGCGGGAGCGCTCACCGCGCTGCTCGCCCTCGTGTTCGTCCTCTTCCCGCTCGATCCCGTCACCGCGGTCGGCCTCCTCGGCGCGTACTTCGTGGTGCTCGGAGTGCTGCTGCTGATCGGCGGGTTCTCGCTGAAGTGGGCCGCGACCGGGCCGGTCGGCACCGGCGACGCGGCATCCGGATCGGAGCGATCGTGACCCAGCCTCCCGGCGACGACTTCCGCCCCAGCCGGCGCGACGTGCTGCGCCCAGCAGAGTACGTCGGCGGCGCCGCGATCGCGGCGGTGTTCACGGCGCTCATCGTGCTCATGTCGACGCGCGACTGGACGATCACGCTGATCACCGCCGGCGGCACGTTCATCGTCGTGCTCATGGTCCTCGCACTGCTCGCGATGACGATCAAGCCCAATCCGGGCGAGCACGGCGACGGCACCGGCGGCGACCCGGCCCGCAAGGACCCGTCCGCGCCCTGACTCGCCCGCGCGGGGTTGCTCCGCGCGGGGTTGCTCCGCGCGCGGGTGCGCGAGTCCCGCGTTCGTGCGGGTGCACCCGCAGAAACCCGGGATTCGC
>DASTQT010000296.1:0-4460 GCA_035761605.1 Agromyces sp.
ACGGCGGCCCGCTCGGGCGACACCTACCGCGCGTACGCCGGCAGCATCGCCGAGCACGAGCGCGAGGTGGGCCGGCGCGCGCATTCGTTCGAGCTCAACGTCGAGGTGCTGCCGCTCGCGGCATCCGGCGTCTGGTGGATCGGTCGCAAGACCGTGGCGGTGACCGATTCGCTGCGTGCGGATGCGGCGGCGTTCGACGACGCGATCCACCCGATCATCGCCGAGCTCGCCTGAGACTCCGTCGGGTGGCTACGACCGGACGGGACGGCCCCGATCGAGCATGACGGACGCCGCGAGCAGCACGGTTCCGACCGCGGCGAGCGCGAGATCGAGCGAGTACAGGATCACGGCGAGCAGCGGGACGAGCCCGAGCACGGCCGCCGCGACGATCGCCGTCGTGGACGGCCGTCGGAATGCCGCCGGGGCCGCCACGGCGAACCGTTCGAACCGAGCGAGCGGGTACGAGAGCGCCCACACGACGAGGAGCACGACGGCGAACACGACCGGACGCCCGATCCACCACGCGGGACCTGCCGGATCGGGCGCAGAGTCGGGCGCGAGGAGCGAGAGTCCCGCGATGGCGATGATGACGGGCATGTGCCAGAGATACAGCGTCATCGCCCTGGCCGAGACGAATGAGACGGCCGCCTGTGCGGCCCGCGACGCCATGAGCCGCGCGAGCGCCGGGTTGAACAGCGCGAGCAGGCACAGTTGCGCGACGCCCAGCAGCATGAGCGAGACGGTCGGCGGGTCGAGGTTGGCCAGCATGTTCGGCGCGTGCCATCCCGCGGCCACGCCGAGCCAGGCCAGCACGTACGCCCCGGCCGCGAGCGCGGACAGTTGCAGCCGGGTGCGCCGGCCGTACCATCCATCGGCGTACCAGAAGCCGAGCTGCTGCACGAACCCGCCGACGAAGACGACGTTCAGGAGTCCGAGCTCACGGCTGCCGGTGACCAGCCGGGCGACGTCGACGACGACGGCGGCGGCGGCCAGCGCCGCCAGCGTGCGCCACGGCGCCCGCTCGTGCAGTTCGGCGAGCCACGGCACCAGGCACTGCACGAGCAGGTAGGCGGCGAGGAACCACAGCGGCACGCCGATCCCGGCCACGATCGCGTCGCGCAACCAGGGATCGATTCCGGCGAAGGTCGCGACGACCGCTGCGACCGTGACGGCGGCGAACAGCGGGAGCGCCGGCGCAGCCAGGCGCAGCGTGCGGGAGCGCACGAAGTCAGCGGCGGTGCCGCCTCGCACCCGGCGACGACGCCACGAGGTCACCGCCGTGAATCCGCCGAGCGCGAAGAACAGCGGCATGACCTGTCCTGCCCAGGTCGCCGGTACGAACCACGGCTGATGATCGACCGGGCGCGAGAGCACGATCCGTCCCGAGGGCTCGATGCCCACGCCGACCATCAGGAGGTGGCCCAGGACCACGAGCAGGATGCACGCCACCCTCACGAGGTCGACGACGACGTCGCGCGGACCGAGCGGCGCGGCGCGCGACCGACGGTGAAGTGCGGGAGTGCCCGTCCGCTCACCCATGTCAACATCATGGACGCTGCGGGCCCGCCTGGCACCGTCTCGTGGCGTGGCAGACTCGAGCGCATGAGCATCTGGTTCGGCGAGCCCTCGCTGGAATGGGCGAACTCGCGCGGCGAGCACGCGATGATCCGTACCCTCGGCATCGAGATGACCGAGCTGACCGGCGACTCGCTGAAGGGGCGGATGCCGGTGGACCACCGCACCCGCCAGCCCGCGGGCGTCCTGCACGGCGGCGCGTCCGTCGCGCTCGCCGAGACGCTCGCGAGCTGGGGCGCGTCGTTCACGGTCGACCCCGAGAAGTTCTACTGCGTCGGCATGGAGATCAACGCGAACCACGTGCGGCCCGTCACCGAGGGGTGGGTGCACGGCGAGGCGCGACCCATCACCCGAGGCCGCACGACGCAGGTGTGGGACATCCGCATCACCGACGAGCAGGGCCGTCTCGTGTGCATCTCGCGCTGCACCATGGCCGTGCTCGCGACCCCGTCGCAGTACTGACGCGCCGTTCAGTCGGGCCTCCCGCAGTCGACCGGCCATCGACCAGCCGTCGACCAGCCGTCGACGGCGACGGTCGTCAGGATGCGCGCCACGGAATCGCCGTCCTGTGGTGCCCGCCGCGTCAACCGGAGGTCCGAGGCGACACGTCTGCGATGCCCGCCCGTCGTACCGACATGGTTTCCCTTTCTCGATCCCGGGAGAAAGGTATTCGCCGGCTACCTTTCCCCCGGTTTGCGATCAGGGATCGTGTTCCGTCACGCCGACCCGGCGTAGCGGTGGAAGAGGACGAGAGGAGTCGTGGCGCTGCAGGAGCGCAGGGGACGGCGGATGCATGATGACGACGGGTCGGCGCGCGTAGGGTGGGGCCGTGAAGCCGTTCGTCCTCCTCGGCACGCGCGCCGAGGACGTGCCCGCCGACGAGGAGTACGCTCTCTTCCTCCGCGGCACCGGACTCGACGAGCGCGACCTCATCCGGGTGCGGCTCGAGGCCGGGCCGATGCCGCGGTTCGACCTCGACCGGTTGTCGGGCATCTTCGTCGGCGGCGGGCCGTTCAACGCGTCCGATCCTCCCGACCGCAAGTCGACGGTGCAGCACCGGGTGGAGGCCGAGTTCGCGACGCTCCTCGACGAGGTGGTCGCGCGCGACTTCCCGTTCCTCGGCGCCTGCTACGGCGTCGGCACGCTCGGCGTGCACCAGGGCGCCCTGATCGACGCGACCTACGCCGAGCTGATCGGCGTCGTCCCGGTGACGCTGACCGACGCCGGGGCCTCCGATCCGTTGCTCGCGGGGATGCCCCAGACGTTCAACGCCTTCGTCGGGCACAAGGAGGCGATCCGCGCGCTGCCGTCCTCGTCGACCCTGCTCGGGTCATCGCCGACCTGCCCGGTCCAGATGTTCCGTGTGGGCTCGAACGTCTACGCGACGCAGTTCCACCCGGAGCTCGACCTGGAGGGCATCATCGTGCGCATCCACGCGTACGCCAGCTACGGCTACTTCGCCGACGACGAACTGGAGCTCACGCTGGCCGCGGCTCGGCGGGCGGTCGTGTCGGAGCCGAGCCGCATGCTGCGCAACTTCGTCGAGCTGCACGCGCGGTAGCCGCCCCGCACTCCGTCGCACGACGCAGCGCCCCGCACCGGTCCCTCGGTGCGGGGCGCTCCCCCTTCAGGTCGTCAGCCGATCACGAGGCCGCCGCGGTGGCGTAGGTGCTCTGTGCGACCGAGCCGTAGTACGGCCCGAACATCACGTTCGGGATGTTGTTGTACCCGAAGCTGTTCACCGAGTTCTGCGCGCCCGACGAGAGGAACCAGGGTCCGCCCGACGACCCGCCCGTCATGTCGCACGGGATGCCCTGCGACTGCGTCTGGCCGTACGGGTCGGGGCTCGCCGTGCCCGCGCACGACTTCAGGGTCTGGCCGTTGAACGGCGCCGCTGCCGGGTAGCCGAAGGCCTCGTACGACAGGCCGCGCGCCTGGTTGAACGCGATCGCCGACGCACCGACCGTCGCAGCGAGCGTGCGCCCGTTCAGCGTTCCGACCTTGGCGAAGGCCGTGTCGTAGGTGATGTCGCCGCCCTTGGTCCACTGGTTCGGCGCGGTGAGCTTGGTCGCCGCCCACTGCCCGTACGGGGCGGCGCCGTTCTCGTACGCGGGCACGAACACCCAGTTCGTGGCGTACTTGCCCTTGCCGGAGTGCACGCAGTGCGCGGCGGTCGAGACGACGCTGCCGTTCGTGGCGCTCACCGAGTTGCCCGAGCAGACGTAGTTGCGGCCGTTGAGCGTGAAGAACACCTTGCCGATGTTCGGGATCGGCGACTCGCTCGTCGCCATCGGCTCGATCTCGCCACCGGGGGCGGGCTTGCCGTACGTGACCGGCGCGCCCGCGGCGACGTCCGCCGCCGGCGTCGACGCGGCCTTGCCGGCGAGCAGGACATCGGCGGGGACCGCCGCGCGCATGCGCTCGGGCGACCAGTACGCGGCAGCGGCGGCCGCCTCGGCAGCCGGGACGGCGTGCTGGTCGATGCCCGGCGGGATGGACGGCGGTGCGGCATTCGCCGCCGCCGGTACGGCGAGCAGGCCGCACGCGACGAGGGCCGCGCCGGTGAGGGCGGCGCGGAGCGAGGTGAGCTTCATGGACGAGACGTCCTTTCTGGGCCGGCGGCCGGTCCCCCCGATTCGGTTCCGGTGCCGCGGTGAACGGAATGCGGGGAAGCCTGACAGGTGACCCTCATTCGGGGGGAGCCCTCCGGCGAGGATTCGTGGGAATCGACGAAGATCCGCACGGAAGCGAAAACCTCGGCCCGACAGGCGGGCTTCGGGCTAGAGTATGCGCCGCGCTCAGGTGAGCAGCGGCATCCGCTCAGCCGGCTCACACGCGCGCGTGTGGGATGATGGACCGTCCAGCTCGGACGCATCCCCACCCCC
>DASTQT010000297.1:0-2330 GCA_035761605.1 Agromyces sp.
GGGGCGTACGCGATCGAGGTGCCCGCGGCATCCGCCCGCGCCAGCAGCGACGCGAACCCGCCCTCGCCGTCGACGAGCAGCACGTCGACGAGGTGCGCCCCGCCGGCGTCGAGCGATGTGACGCGCCCGGGGTAGGCGCCCTCGGGCAGGTCGGCGGGCGGCAGCTCGAGGGTCGTCGTCTCGCCCGTCGTGAGGTCGAGCGTCGCACCGCGGTCGGGGTCGGCGACGACGAGCGTGGTCGTGCCGGGCAGCGCGCCGCGCAGCTCTGCGTGCGAACCGAGCGGCGCGGGCGGCGCGGCGCCGAGCGGGTCGACGAGGAACATCGCGCCGCCGCGGTCGTGCACGACGACCGACGGCGAGCCCGGCACGAACATCCAGTCGGCCACGAGCAGCGGCTGCCCGTCGAGCCCGAGCACGGGCTGCGGCGTGCCGCCGGGCGCGCCCGACACGTCCACGAGGTACAGCGTGCTCGTCGCGGCATCGCCGGACCCGGCGACCACGAACCCGATCCACGGGTGCGTCGTGGAGCCTGCGATCGACGTCACCGTGCCGGGTTCGGGCAGCGCGAGCGGCGCCGCCGCCCCGGCCTGCCCGGCGGTCGCGAACCGGAGCTGCGTCGCGTCGTCGGGCAGGAGCTCGACCGCCGCGACGACGTCACCGGCATGCGCGAACGACCGGATGCGCGGCGCGGTGAGCACGACCTCGGGTTCGCCGCCGCCGGTCGAGGCGCGCAGGATCCGGTCGTCTTCGCCGTCGACGTTGCGCCGCTGCAGCACGTGCAGCGTCTCGGCCTCCGTGGAGAAGGCGTAACGGAGCGTCGTGGCGGGCCCGCCGCCGGGCGCCGTCACGCCGTCGAGCTCGATGACGTACTCCTGCGACGGGCTGAGGGGCGCATCGAACGCGACGCGCACGGTGCGGTCGTCGACGGCGACGGATGCCTCGGCCTCGGGCTCGACGCGCAGCGCACCCGTGTCCCCGACCGGCTGGTTCAGCCGGAACTCGACGGTCGCCCCCGCGAGCCGAGTGGCGTCCGAGACATCCGCCACCGCGTCGAGCACGCGCGGCCCGCGGAACGCGTTCGCCGCGCCGAGCGCGACGACGAGCACCAGCAGCGCCGCGACCACGGCGCCGACGAGCCGGCCGAAGCGGCGTGGATCGCGCGTCGCGTCAGAAGACATACGGCTGCTCCGGCTGCTCGGTCTCCTCGACCGACGCGGGCACGAGCACGGGCGTCGCGCCGCCGGCCGGGTCATCGGCGAGCCGTCCGCTCGCGGCGACCCACTGGTCGGCCTCGAACCGTTCCTGCCAACCGGGCAGGTGCACGGGCACGCCCACCGGCTGCGCGTCGACCGCGCAGCACGTGACCGTGAACCGGGCGACGTAGAAGACGTCCTCGTCCTCACCCGACGGCAGCACGAATCCGGTGATCTCGATCGGGTCGGCGAAGTCGGCAGGGTCGGGATTCTGGCGCAGCAGCAACGCCCAGTCCTTCACGGTGAAGGTCGACGGGTCGCCGCCCACGAGCTGCGGCACCGAGTCGCCGACGGCGGCGGCCGCGTTGAGCTCGCGCTGCGACGCGGTCGCGCTGGTGAGCGTCGCGGGCGGCAGCACCAGCAGGGCGATCGCGGACGCGACGACGATGACCGCGCCCGCCGCGGTGCCCGGGCGTCGGCGAGCGGATGCCACGGGGCGGGCGTGCTCGTCGTCCCGCGCCCGTGGCACGGCGAACGCCGCGACCAGGAACACCACCGCGACGACCGCCATGATGACCGTGAACACGAAGTAGCGCGGATGGATGTACAGCCCGAGCCGGCCCGTCGCCGCGAGCCACAGCGTCGCGACGACGCCCAGGGCGGCGAGGGCGACGCCCTTCCAGCGGTCGAGGAACTCACGCAAGCGCGTTCACCCCCAGCCCGATCGCGGCCGCCGCGAGCGCAACGACGAGCGAGACCTGCACGAGCGTGCGCGCCGTGAAGGTCGTACGCATGAGCGCGAGCATCTTGATGTCGATCATCGGCCCGAACAGCAGGAACGCGATGATCGCGCCCGGCAGGAACGTCGAGCCGAACGCGAGGATGAAGAACGCGTCGACGTTCGAGCAGATCGAGATCACGAACGCGAGCAGCATGAGCGCGAACACCGACCAGATCGCGTCCTGGCCGAGGGAGACGAGCACGTCGCGCGAGACCGCGATCTGGATGGCGCCCGCGATCGCCGAGCCGACGAACAGCGCCGGCAGCATGGCCGAGGTCTCGTCGACGAACATCCGCACGGCGCGGCGCGGCTTCGGGTCGCCATCGTGGTCGTGGTCGTGCGCGCACGCGGCCTGG
>DASTQT010000298.1:0-2022 GCA_035761605.1 Agromyces sp.
GAGCCCGAGAAGCCGCAGCTCGATGCCCTCGTCGCAGCGCTCGACCGCTCCAGGGCCTGAGACCCGGCGGGACGCACGCCCGGACCGGCGTCGGAACGGCGTCGACCGAGCGACGCCGCACCGGCAGGCACGTGAAGGTTGCGCTCTCGGCGCGTGCGTTCCACGTGGCCCGACGTCGACCTGCCGGCAGCCTCCCAGCCGTTTCCGCCGGAAGGCGCCGCAACGGTGAGAGGCCGGTATCGGATTCTCCGATACCGGCCTCTTCTTGGTTGCGGGGGCAGGATTTGAACCTACGACCTCTGGGTTATGAGCCCAGCGAGCTACCGAACTGCTCCACCCCGCGGCACAAGAGATAACACTAGCACGCGTATGAAAGGCCGTCGAATCGAGCTCAGCGCCCGGGCGCGTCGCGCGTCGCGACCACCTCGTACGACAACGGCAGCCACGGCTCCGCCGGCCAGCCGTACATGCCGTCGCCCTTCGGCACGAGGATCGGGAAGAGCTGCCACGGCAGCTCCATGTGCTCGGTGAACCGCTCGACGGCGAGGCCGGCGTCGCGCAGCGCGCCGAGCACTTCGCCCAGCGGATGGATCCACTCGATCGTCCTCGCGCTGGCGAGGCGCGCCTCCGGGTCGGCGTAGTCGCTCGGATCGTCGAACTCGATCACGTCGTCCGAGGAGTACGGGTACGCGAACAGCGGGAGCCCGCCCGGTCCGCCGTCGCCGTCGAACACGTACGCGGCCGGATGCCCGTCGGCGAAGTAGAGCCGCCCGCCGGGCTTGAGGAACCAGGCGATGATGCGGGCCCACTCCGCGACATCCGGAATCCACCCGATCGTGCCCCACGTGGTGAAGACGAGGTCGAACGACTCGGGCTCGGGCAGCCGGTGCCGCGCGTCGTACACGTTCGCCTCGACGAAGCGCGCTCGATCGGCGACGCCGAGCTCCTCGGCCATCCGCCGCGCCTCCTCGACGGCCGGACGCGAGAAGTCGAGCCCGACCGCCGTCGCGCCCGCGTTCACGAGCGAGAGCGTGTCGGAGCCGAAGTGGCACTGCAGGTGCAGCACCCGCACGCCGTCGAGTCCGTCGGGGAAGAGCCGGGCGATGCCGGCCGCCGCGATCGGATCGAGCAGGCTGCCGCCCTCGCGGAGCCGGGCTCGGTCGTACATCGGGGCGGCGACGTGCACGGGCACGCGTTCGTCCCAGTTCGCCCGGTTGCGGTCGAGCCAGTCGCCGCCCGTGAGCTCGACGCCCATCAGCCCGCGCCCGCCGGACCGGCCGTCAGCCCTCGGAGGGCGCGTCGGTCGCCGGCGCCTCGGTGGCCGGCACCTCGGCGGCGGCGCCCTCGTCGGCGAGCACGATCAGCTCGGAGATGATCTCGGCGAGCTCGGCGTCGGCCTGGCCGTACGCGACCCAGTCGCCCGCCTGGAGTGCCGACTGCTTGTCCTCGAGCGCCTGGCGGGCGCGGTTGAGCAGCGCCTGCAACTCGGTGCTCTCGGTCGGGGGCTGGTCGGTCCCCTCGTCGGGCGGCGTGCCCGGCTCGGTCGGCTCGACCTCCTCGTCGCCGGCAGCGGCGCCCGAGTCGCCGCCGAACAGCACGTTCAGGGCCTCGTCGAGGGTATCCTGGAACGCGATCTGGTCGCCGAACGCCACCAGCACCTTCTGCAGCAGCGGATAGCTGGTCTCACCGGTCGAGCGGACGTACACGGGCTGCACGTACAGCAGCCCGCCGCCGACGGGGATCGTCAGCAGGTTGCCGTTGATCACGTCGGACTGGCCCTGCCGCAGGATGTTCAGCTGTGCGGAGATGGAGGTGTCGCCGTTGAAGCGGTTCTGCACCTGGCCCGGGCCCGGCACGTTGTCGTCTTCTGGCAGGTTCAGCAACCTGAGCTTGCCGTAGCCGTCGGAACGTTCGCCGTCCTCGGCGCCGGCGTTGGAGTCGACGGCGAGGTAGCCGCGGAGCACGTTGCGACTCGCCGAGCCGCGCGCCTCGGGGATGAAGGTCGAGTAGATCGAGTACGTC
>DASTQT010000299.1:0-9070 GCA_035761605.1 Agromyces sp.
GGTCGCGGGCCCGATCGAGGCTGGTGCCGACGTCGTTGATCGTCGCTCCGATTCCGGCGACGGCCTCATTGGCGCGCACCTGCGCCTCGGACGCCGTGTAGGTCGCCTTGATCGTCTCCTTCTCGATGCGGAATGCCGCGATCTGCTCGGACAGCTGCCGCTCCCGGTCCTCGAGCTGCGACGCCTGCGCCTGCATCCCGGCGTACTGCTGCTGGAGCTGCGCGACCTGCCGTTCGATGAGCGACCGACGCTCGAGCGCGGCGCGCGCGAGATCCTCCCGGCCCTGGCTCAGGGCCTCCTGCGCCTGCCCGCCGAGGCGCTGATAGCGCGCGCCGAGCTCCTGCCCCTGCAGGTCGACCCGCTTCTTCGCCGTCGCGACCTCGGCGAGCGCCTGCCGAACCTGCTGCAGCAGCTTGACCTGCTGGTCGTAGCTGTCGTCGAGCAGCTCCCGGGGGTCCTCCATCTTGTCGAGGGCCTTCGAGGTCTTGCTGCGGAAGATCGTGCGCATCCGCGACGAGTTGCTGTTGCTCATGATGGGATCCCTTCTCCGGGCAGTCTCAGGTGGTCGGGCGGATGGTGCGCCGGGGCGGGTCGACGGCATCGCGCTGGTTCAGCGTCCGCAGCTCCTGCACGCCGGCGTGCAGCGCTGCGACCTCGCGATCCACCTCGGCATGGAGTGCGGCGAGTGCGTCGTCGGAGACGTCACCGAGGCCGGCCGCGACGGCGCCGCGGAGCCGGCGCACGAGGCCGGCCACCTGGCCGACCCGTCCGTCGGCGGCGGGGAGCTGTTCGGCCAGCACCGCGGCATCCGTCTCGCTCTCCATCAGCCGCAACTGGAGGTCGAGCGCCTCGCCCTCGCGCTCGATGCGGTGGAACAGCCGGACGAGTTCACCGCGCGGGGCGTCGCCGTGTGCCGCGACGTCGACGGCGGCCCGCCCGCTGTCGAGCGCGTCCTGCAGGCGCACGCGGAGGCGCAGCACCCGGCCGCGCGGACCCGACACGACCTTCGCGCGCGTGCGCAGCACGGCGCCGCCGACCGCGCGGCTCCGGCGGATGCGCTTGACGATCGCTCGGACGACGAGGATCACCGTCGTGATCGAGATCGCGACGATGAGCATGAGGGCGAGCAGCACCCCGAAGATGACGTCCACGATGACCACCCCCACTTCCGGAGGCGCCTCGTGTGTGCCGACGAGCGTCGTCGGACGCCGAGGCGCGACCGGGTCGAAACGCGATATAACGCAAACCTACGCCCGGTTCGCGCGAACCGTGAGCGTCTGCGGCGAATTCGCAGCCGCGACGCTCACCCGACCCCGGCGATCGGGGAGGTCAGCGCACGCGGTACGCGTCGTAGACCACGCGGCCGGCACCCCGCGCCGCGGCGGCGATGATGAGCGAGTCCTGCAGCGGTCGAAGTTCGGGCGCCGACGTCTCGATCGAGACCACGATGCGGAAGTAGTAGTCGGATGCCGCGACCGGCGCCCCGTGCAGCAGCGCCTCGAGCACCTCCGGCGGGCCCGAGCGGATGCCGCGGGTGCGCAGGTGGAGCAGTGCGCCGTCGGCCGTCCGCGCGGTGTAGCGCGTGTCGATATCGAGCACGCCGTCGTCGTGCACCACCTGCCAGTCGGCGCCGCCGGGCAGGATCTCGGCGTCGACGCCGTGCGAGAGGCGCCCGCCGAGGATGGGGATGACGCGACGGTGGCCCGCGCGCGTGACGCCGTGGTCCTCCACGTCGCCGACGAGCACGTCGGCGCGGAAGACGAGGTCGAGTCCGGTCGCCGGGGGCTCGGGGATCATCGTGGTCCGTCCTTCAGGTGATGGCCGAAATCGTCGACGGCGTCGCGCAGGCGTTCGAGGGCGCCGAGCGCGTCGGCGAGGATCCGGCGGTCGTCGGGCTCGAGCCGGTCGATCGCGTCCACGAGCGCTGCCGTGCTCGCGCGGTCGAAGCGCGCGAGCAGGTCGAGGGCGCGATCGGATGCCGCGACGAGCACGCGGCGACGGTCGCCGCGATCGGGCCGGCGGGCGACCAGGCCGGCGCGTTCCATGTCGCGCAGCAGGTTGCTGATCGTCGGGCGGCTGAGGCCGAGCGCGCCGGCGAGCTCACCCGATGACCGCTCGACGCCGGCGGGGAGCTCGCGCAGCACCTCGATCTGGGCGTCGGGGATCTCGGGCAGGTGCTCGGCCGCGCGTGCGACGCGGAGGAGCGAGCGGCGCAGCGGCGAGATGACGCGGCCGAGCCGGCCGGCCGCGTGTGTCGAGGGCGCTGTGCTCATGCCCGACCGGCCGGAACGCTCAGGGTCGCGCGGTCGTTGAGGTGCGCCGGATCGAACCCAGCGGCAACCTTGTAGTCGCGCGCGATGCGCTCGAGCTCGTCCTGCGGGATCACGTCGTGGACGTCGTCGAAGCCGCCCGGCGCGCGTTCGTACGCGAGCTGCATGACCTGCTCGGGGCCGAGTCGCCGCGTCATCTCGAGCAGCCGCGCCGTCGCCGGGCGCCGTTCGGCCTCGTACGAGGTGAGCGCGGCGTCGACGGTGGGCTCGGTCGCGAGGCGGTGCGCGAGGGTCCGTGCGTCGAGGATGGCCTGGGAGGCGCCGTTCGACCCGTTCGGGTACATGGCGTGGGCGGCGTCGCCGAGCAGCACGCTGCGGCCGAACGTCCACCGGGGGATGGGGTCGCGGTCGACCATCGGGTATTCGAGGATGCGCTCGGCCGACGCGATCACGGATGGCACGTCGAGCCAGTCGTAGCGCCAGTCGGCGAACAGCTCGACGATGGGCCCGGCATCGACCGGGCGGTTCCAGTCGGACTGGGCCCCTGCGCCCTCGGGCGCGCGCCGTTCGGCGATGAAGTTCACGCGCGTGAGGCCGGGCGCGACATCCGGTGCCGTCAGCGGGTAGGCGACGAACTTCTGCTCGCCGTCGCCGGCCATGATCATCGTGCGGCCGTCGAGGTAGTCGGGCACGATCGCGGTGCCGCGCCAGAGGACGAGGCCGTTCCACGGCGGGGCGCCCTCGCCGGGGTGGTGCTGGGCGCGGAGCGCGGAGTGGATGCCGTCGGCGCCGACGAGCACGTCGGCCTCGAAGAGGTGCTCCCCACCCGACTCGTCGGCGAACCGGGCGAGCGCGACGTCCTCGCGCTCGTCGACGGCCGTCAGGCGCTTGCCCTGCCGGACCGTACCCGCGCCGAGGCGCCGCTCGACCTCCTCGAGGAGCAGCATCTGGAACTCGCCGCGGTGCACGGACAGCTGCGGCCAGCGATACCCGGCGTCGTAGCCGCGGGGCTCGCTCCAGATCGGCTGGCCGTGCCGGTTGAAGTAGGCGAGGCGGCTGGGCGCGACGCCGATCCCGGCCACCGCGTCGCCGAGGCCCAGCTCGGAGAGCTCGCGCACGGCGTGCGGCAGCAGGTTGATCCCGACTCCGATCGGGCGCAGCTCGGGCACGCGTTCGATGACCTGGATGTCGCGGAATCCTGCGGCCTCCAGGCTCAGTGCCGTGACCAGGCCGCCGATCCCCGCTCCGACGATGACGATGCGCACTCGGGCCTCCTTGCTCAGTGGTAAGACAGTTTTGTCACAAAACCACTGGTTCGTCAAGCCGGAGCACGTGCTCCGTCCGTCTGCCGCGGCGATTCCGGGAAGACGAGAAGACCCCCGGCGAACCGGGGGTCTTCGTGTGCGGCTTCGACGGCCCTCCGTCCGGCGACCATGCGATCTCCGGTCGGGCGGCCCGTCGTGCCGGCGGGGTCAGGTCAGCGACGGTCGCCGCGGTCATCACGGTCGTCGCGGTCCGAGAACTCGCGGCTGCCCGACTTGGCCAGCCCGCGGCTGACCATGTAGCCGATGGTGAGGAGGGTGGCGAAGAACCACACCTGCTCGACGCCGAAGCCCTGACCGTCCTCGTTGCTGTCGACGACCGCCGAGGCGATGAACAGGCCGACGAGGATGACCACGTAGGCGATGAACTCGGTGGTCTTGAAGGCGGCCTTGGTCTCGGTCGAGATCCGGGCGATGCCGTTGCGGGCGGTGGTGGTGGTGCTCATTGCGATACGTCTTCCATGGTGCATAGGTGGTGCTCAGTGCGAAATGCACCGAGGACCATGCAAGCAGTCCGGGTCCCGATCCGACGAACTCGCCCCGACCCCTTGCTTTCGCAGGTGAGCAGCCGGAGAAACCAGGAGGACCTCCGACGACGAGGTCAGTTCGACGAGCGAGGGACCATCGAGGCGATGAGTTCATCGAGGGAGACGGAGAACACCTGGATGCGGTCGTCCCCCACCCCCACGGGGATCCACATGATGCCGCGGTGGACGATCGCACCGCACGAGTACACGACACGCGGAACGTAGCCGGCCTGCCGGTCACCGGTCGGCTCCAGCAGCGGCGCGGTCGAGCGCCCGATCACCTGCGACGGATCGTTGAGGTCGAGCAGGAGTGCGCCGAGCGAGTACGTGCGCAGGGGGCCCACGCCGTGGGTGAGCACGACCCACCCCGCGTCGGTCTCGATCGGTGAACCGCAGTTGCCCAGCTGCACGAGCTCCCACAGTTCGGTGGGACGATGCACGATGCCGAGGTCGTCCCAGATCACGCCGTCCACCGACCGTGCGAGCGAGATGTTCTCACCGTCCGCGCGGCTGAGCGCCAGGTGGTTCCCGCCCACGAGCCGCGGGAACAGGGCCATACCCTTGTTGTGGGCGCCGGTGCCGGTCAGGCGATGGACGGCGAACGAGGTCAGGTCGGGAGAGGTGACGAGCCGGGGTGCGATGTCGCGGCCGTCGTAGGCAGTGTAGGTCGCGCGGTACCCGATGGTGCCGTCCGCGTCGGTGAAGCGCACGAAGCGCGCGTCCTCCACGCCGTGGTCCTCCTCGGCGGCGACGGGGAGCAGCACGCGTGCGCTCAGCGGCACAGACGGCGGGAAGTCGGCGCGATACGCGGATGCCGCCATGTTGCGCAGCGCCTGCGTCGGCTCGCGGCTGTCCGGCCGTGTGGAGAGCTCGTCCGGGAGCCTGAGCAGCGCCAGCTCGAGCTCGGCGCCGGAGAACCGTTCGGGCAGGTTGCGCACGACGGCGTTCGCGAGGTCGCTGAGATGGCCTTCGTGCTCGAGCGCGCGACCGAAGTGGTGACGTGACCACTCTCCTCCCGAGATCACCGGACCCGTGATCGGCGCGGCCCTCGGCAGGAACGCCCAGGTGTCGTCGGGTCCGATCACGGCCTCGGCGAATCCGATCGACGAGATGTGTCCTTCGCCGATGCAGCGGAGCGCGATCGCCACCCTGAGCTGACCGGGTGCGAGACCCTCCTGCGACGGATGCACGACCGCGCTCGGGTTGCAGAGCGCGGCACCCTCGACGGCGTACTCCGCCGTGAACGCCGCACCGAGCACGAGTGCCTGGGATTCCGTCAGCACGACGGAATCCCGGACGCGACTGCCGACCGCCCTGGCGTTGGCGAGGATCAGGTCGACGGCATTCGCATGTCGTTCCCCGAGATCGTCGACCACGCGGTCGGCGGTCTCCTGCGTGAGCCGAGGGGGGCTGTCGAGCACGCGAGCGACGATCTGCGTCACGCGCGAGTGCGACGACGGGTGCCCGTCTCCGGGGAGGAACAGTCTGGCGACGACGCGTGAGGGATCGTGTTCGAGGTGTGCCCGATGTGCGCGGATCATCGCGACGGCACCAGCTCGAGGACACCGAGACGCCGGGCCTGCTGGTACGTGCTCAGCGCGGCGAGGGTCGACTCGGCCCCGCGGTTCTCGTTGCGCCCGTCCGGCTCCAGTCCGTCGAACCCGGCACCCGATTCCGGGTCGAACATGGGGGTCGAGGCGTCGTTGTCACCCATGAACCACGCCCAGGCCGTGGCGACGACGTCGCGCCACGACGGCTCGCCCGTGATGTCGAACGCCCGCGCGCAGGCATCCGCGATGGCGGCCACCTCGATCGGCTGCTGGTCGAACCGGGCACCCGTCTGGCTGGGGCCACGCCCGTCCGTTCCGGTGACGGAGAGGTGCCCGCCGGCCGTCTCGATGCTCACGAGGAAGCGCAGCATGCCGAGCCCGTGGCTCACGATCCGAGGGCTTTCCATCGCCATTCCCGCGGCCAGCAGGGCCTCGGGGAGCACCGCGTTCGCGTAGCGGAGGCGGGGTTCCGGCCAGGCCCACGGGTCGTCCCGGGGGATGTCGATCGTCGACACCCCGTCGAGCAGCAGTACGTGCGCGGCGAGGTCGTCCGGGCACGCGGCCAGGACCTCAGCGGCCCCGAGCGTCGCGAAGGCCAGCGCTCGACCGTGCGGCGACCTGGCGGATGCCGCACGGTGGAACGTGCGAAGTGCGCGCGACCGCGCGTCCTCGGTCGGCGCGCGAGCGGCCGTGACGCCGAGGGCCCACAGTGCCCGGCCCCACCAGTCGCCGAGCGCGGGGTCGTCGGTCCAGCCACCGCCCGCGGCCATGCGGTTGTGCACCCGGCCGTCGACGTCGACCGCATCCTCGAGGAATGCCAGGCACGTCTCGGCGTGGGCATCGAGTTCGGGTGTCCGGTCCGGTTCGCGCACCAGGACGATGAGGGCGCGGGCCACGTCGTCGACGCAATACCCTTCGCTGCGGCGCGGGACGTCGAACAGCGCGTGCTCGAAGATGCCGTGCTCGTCCATGAGCGCGACGAGATGGGAGTATGACGGCGGCCGGCCCGGAACGATCACGCGGCGCGCGCCGCTGCGATCCGGCCTGCGAGCTCGCGGTAGCGCTCGCCGACGACCGGCCACGACGAATCGTGCGCATCCCGGAGTGCGGCCTCGTGCATCTGCCGGGCGGTCTCCTCGGTCTCCACGATCGTGCGGATCGCGGCGGCCATCGATTCCGGGTCGCCGTGCCGGGCGATCAGCCCGGCCCCGCCGCCGAGCAGTTCGACCGCGTGGGGGAACCCGGTCGAGACCACGGGCACGCCGGCCGCGATCGCCTCGACCAGGACACCGGACGTGGCCTGGTCGCGCGAGTCGTAGGGCAGCAGCACGACGTCCGCCGTCGTCACCAGGTCGGCGAGCTGCGCGGCATCGAGGTACCGGTCGTCCATCGTCACGGCGTCCTCGAGCCCGAGGTCGGCGATGAGTCGCTGGAGTGACTCGCGGTAGCGCTCGCCTTCGAACGCGAGGACCTTCGGGTGGGTCTGCCCGGCGATGACGTACTCGACCGGGGATGCGTGCCCGCCGAGTGCGGCCATCGCGCGGATGCCCCACTCGAGGCCCTTGCCCGGAGAGATCAGCCCCCACGTGAGCACCCGCTTCGTCGTGTTGCGCCTCGGCGTCGACGCCGCGTGCTGCACGGGGACTCCATGGGGGATGACGCGCACCTTCGTCGGCGTGACGCGATACGTCCGCATCAGGATGTCGTGCGCGTTCTGCGTCATCACCACGACGGCCGCGGCCGATTCGCAGACCGACTCCAGGACCTCGCGCTGGTGCCGTGTCGGCGCGGCGAGCACGGTGTGCAGGACGACGATGGTCGGGGTGCCGAGCATCCGGAGCAGCGGGACGACCTCGTCGCCGTCGCGTCCACCGAAGATGCCGTACTCATGCTGCACGATCGCGACATCGCACGCCTCGAGCGCGCGAACCGACGCGCCGAGACTGACCGGATCCCCCGCGATGAGCTCCCGTGTGGTCGGATGGCGGCCGACGACCGACGGATCCGGTCGGACGTCGGGCGAATCGAGCACCCGCACGATCGTGGCGTCCCGGGTTCCGCTGCCGGTGAGGGCGCCGGCGAGGGCCTCGGTGAACGTCGCGAGCCCGCAACGGGTGGGCGGGTACGTGGACAGGAATCCGTAGCGGGTCATGGCGACCTCTCCTCTGACCGACATCTGACGATGCCGGTGCCTTCGAGACGTCTGCCGAACGGCTACCCTCGTGGAACTACGCCTGCGCTGCCGCGGTCCGGTTCACGCGGCCGTTGCCGGGCGCGCTGTGCTCCGCACCATACACCACGGCTATGCGAGCCTCCCCGGGCGCCCGAGCACGGACTCGTAGACCTCGAGGTAGCCGTCGACCATGCGCTCCACATCGAATCGCTCGCGCGCGCGCCGCCGCACCACGGTGCGATCCAGGGCGGCGGCGCGAGGGACCGCGTCGACGGCCTCGGCGACACCGTCGACGACGAAACCGGTCACGCCGTCGTCGACCACCTCGGGCATCGAACCGCGCCGATAGGCGACGACGGGCGTTCCACAGGCCATCGCTTCGATGACCGAGAGGCCGAAGGGCTCCGCGAAGTGGATCGGATGCAGCAGCACGGCCGCCGACGCCAGCACCGCGGTCCGCTCCTCGGGACCCACCGATCCGCGGTACACGACCCGGTCGCCGTCGATGCGCGGTTCGACCTGCTCCGCGTAGTACGCGGCATCCTGCACGATCCCGCAGATGACGAGTCGGCGCCCGACCCGCGCCGCGATGTCGATCGCATCGGCGATGCCCTTGTCGGGGTGGATGCGGCCGAAGACGACGAGGTCGTCGCGCGCCCTCGGCGACGCCGAGGCATCCGGGAGGTCGAACTCGGCCATGTCGATCCCGTGGTGCACCGTCGCCGCGTAGGTGAGGGCGGGTGAGCGGTCGGCGTCGGAGATCGAGACGAACGCTGAACGCGCACGCTCGTACGCCGGCAGGATCGCGTCACCCGAGAAGCCGTGGATGGTCGTGACCATCGGCGCACCCCACTGGGAGTCGAAGGCGAGGGGGAGCCAGTCGAGCTGGTTGTGGACGAGGTCGAATCCTGACGAGAGGTCGATCGCATGCGCGACGTGCAGCGCTTCCCACACCCGGCCGTCCATGCCGGGGTCCTCGGCATACCCGTGCGGTGCCACCGACTCGAGCGTCGCCGAGGTCACCGAATCGGCCGTCGCGAAGAGGGTCACGTCGACGCCCCGGCGCACCAGCCCCTCGGTGAGCAGGCTCGTCACCCGCTCCCACGGACCGTAGTGCCGTGGCGGCGTGCGCCACGCGATCGGCCCGAGCATCGCCACCTTCATCGCTCGGGCCGCTCACGTCGCGCGTCGGCACCGATCCCGGCCGTCACGACGGGCGCCCGGCGAT